>JALYLJ010000227.1 GCA_030774295.1 Thermoproteota archaeon | reverse complement strand
TAAGGGTGCTCTGCATTAATGCAAACAGCTTGCTGATATTTAGCACCATATTCGTGACTCCTTATTTTATTCTCAATATAGATAACGTTACAAAAAAGTTTTTGGGAGTAAATTTCTATCCTTTCTTTTGTTTTACTCTGGCTCGGCCAGTTTTTCGTGGTGCGATAATTCCTACTTTTCTACCAGGAGGTGTTGTCCTTCCGACTGATGATTGGCGACCTACGTGCTGATGTCTTCCACCACCATGTGGATGATAAACCGCAGCTTGTGCTATTCCCCTGACTGTGGGATAAAGCTTGCCATGTGCAATCATGTATTTAGCTTTGTTTCCAGCTTTGAGAAATGGCTTTTCCTTTCTACCTGCACCAGAAACAATCCCTATCATTGCCTTACATTTTGGATTTAATGTAGTAAATTTTCCGGATGGTAATTTTACCGACACACCTTGAGAGGTATGGGAAAATACAATGGCAGATGATCCAGCGGATTTCACTAGTTTTCCTCCATCACCAATGTTCCTTTCTAGATTACAAATCGGCGTACCGTCTGGAATAGATTCTAGGGCCAAAATATTATTTGGTTTAAAGTCAACATTATTTCCGATTTGGATTTTTTCTCCAACTTCCATGCCGTCCGGAGCAGGTAAGTAGCTGAACTCTTTATCAAATTTGATTTTAGCCAATGGTGCGTTCCTGCCTCTTTCGTGAACAATGTCAACTATCGAACCAACTCTCTGCTCAGTCAATTGTAAATTTGGATACTTGGCAGGTACAATTTTTCCTCTTTTTATGGCCTGAAATTGTTTTCCTCCTTTACCCCTTCTACGTACTAAAGGTCTTTTACCCAAAACGGTTCAATCGAATTAATCATTATCATCATGATTTTAACGTTTTGGTAGGAGCAATACCGGATGCCTAATTACATTACAAATCTTATTTTTCTGTAGTAAAAAATATGAAAAAGACTCGTGCTTTTCCTGCAAGCATAGTGTTGGAAAATAGAATATTGTCATCTGATATTTGGATTACTAAAGAATATTGAACTGCATTCCTCGACAAAGGTATAAAGATAGGTACGATAGTACTTCACATCGTGAGTCAGAACACTCTCTCGCTGAAGGTTCTCGAAGCATATACTCGAGACGTAGGTCGTGGAGTGGCTAGAATCGATTACGATTCAATGGACTCGTTGACTGCATCTACTGGTGATGTTATAGAGATCCGAGGAAAAAGAAGGACAGTCGCAAAATGTTTACCGCTTTACCCTTCAGACGAGGGCAAAGGCATTGTAAGAGTAGATGGGCTAGTGCGAAACAATGCAGGTGTGGCCATTGGAGATACAGTAATTGTGAAAAAGATAAAGGCCGTTCCAGCAGAAAAAGTAATTGTTGCCCCCTTAGAGGCCATACCACCTATCGACGAGCGTTACCTTGCTGACGCACTTGAAAGTGTACCACTAATTAAAGGAGATAATGTCATGGTTCCCTATTTTGGAGGCAGACTTACTTTCCAAGTAATAGGAGTAACCCCTGCATCAGATGCTGTATTGGTAACCCAAAAAACAATATTCCATATAGCTGAGAAAGGTGAAACCCTGAGAGGTGTTCCTCAGGTAACTTACGAAGACATTGGTGGCCTGAAAGAAGAGATCCAGAAAGTTAGAGAAATGATAGAGTTGCCATTACGACATCCTGAAATCTTTGAAAAATTAGGCATCGAAGCACCAAAGGGCGTATTGTTGTATGGGCCTCCAGGAACGGGAAAAACGCTTCTTGCAAAGGCAGTTGCGAACGAAAGTAATGCTCATTTTATAAGTATCTCTGGACCAGAAATTATGAGTAAATTTTATGGTGAATCTGAAGCACGATTAAGAGAAATTTTCAAGGAAGCCAAAGAAAAGTCGCCTTCTATTATATTTATTGACGAAATAGATTCAATTGCTCCCAAAAGAGAAGAAGTTACTGGTGAAGTTGAAAGGAGAGTTGTATCTCAATTATTGTCGCTTATGGATGGACTTGAAGCAAGAGGTAAGGTAATAGTAATTGCGGCTACAAATCGTCCAAATGCTATAGATCCAGCACTGAGACGACCGGGTAGATTTGATAGAGAAATTGAAATCAAAGTACCTGATAAGCGTGGAAGATTGGAAATATTGCAAATTCATACAAGAAACATGCCTCTTGACACCGATGTCGAACAAGAAAGAATTGCCGCAGTAACACATGGTTTTGTCGGAGCGGACCTAGAATATCTTTGTAAAGAAGCAGCAATGAAGTGTTTGAGAAGATTGCTTCCTGAATTAAATTTGGAAGATGAGAAACTGTCTCCCGAGGTCTTAAATAAACTCATAGTTACCAGAGCCGATTTTGATAATGCTGTAAAGGAAGTGACGCCTTCCGCAATGAGAGAAGTTTATCTGGAATCCCCAGACGTTCCGTGGTCTTCAATAGGTGGACTGGAGGATATAAAGCGCGAATTGCAGGAGGCTGTAGAATGGCCACTACGATTCCCAGAGCTATATACAAAACTCGGACATGCTATGCCAAAGGGCCTATTGTTGCATGGATTGTCAGGTACTGGCAAGACCCTCTTGGCTAAAGCCGTTGCTACAGAGTCTGAGGCTAATTTCATTAGCGTAAGGGGTCCTGAATTGCTAAGCAAGTGGGTAGGCGAATCAGAACGAGGGATTAGAGAGATTTTTAGAAGAGCAAGACAAGCAGCTCCATGTGTAGTATTTTTTGATGAGATAGATTCGATTGCTCCAGTTAGAGGAATGGGCGGAGATAGCATGGTTACAGAAAGAGTGGTTTCACAATTGCTTACTGAACTAGATGGGATTCAAACACTTTCAGGTGTCGTAGTGTTAGCTGCAACAAATAGAGCAGATATTATTGATACCGCTTTGTTACGACCTGGTAGATTTGACAAAATATTGTTAGTGCCTTTGCCCGATAAATCAGCAAGGCAAAAGATATTGGAGATACACAGCAAGGATAAACCACTTGGTTCAGATGTTAACTTGGCCAGAATAGCCGAAATGACAGATGGTTTCAGCGGTGCCGATACAAGCTCTGTTATAAATACAGCCGTATCTTTAGTTCTACATGAATACCTCGCAAAATATCCAACACCTGAAGAGGCTGCTAGACATGCTTCAGAAGCCCATGTAATGATGAGGCATATTGAAGAAGGTGTAAAAAAGATGAAGGCTCAGAGAGAAGGCAAACCTGGAGAGAAAGTTTCCGTCCAGTACTATAGATAGTGTCAGATAGTAACAAACATTATTTCATTGTCACACTGAATGCAGTACGAAGTAGCAATTACCTATTCCTGACCATGTAGTTTTTCTCTGATTACTTCGTATGCCTTGGCTGCGTCATTCATCCCTAGAATTAAAATTATTTCATTTTGTGTGAAAAAAGCATTATACAGTGGAATACGGTTGTTGTGTAATAATGACAGAACAAGTGACAATACTTCGTATGTGTTTTCCTTATCTGATTGAACAGTAATTGTTATTTTAGAGAGACCATCCTTTATTTCTCCAACAGCGCGTTTGTGGGATGATTTGAACATAGTCCGAATTTCATCAATATCTTCAGCAAACAATCTAATTTGCTTATTAGTCCTGAACATATTGTATCCGCTACCAAGCTCAAATATTTCATCTAAAACTTGATAGACGTCGTCCGACTCGTGAAAGTCGATATCAATAATACTACCAGTCAAGCTCATTCTCACCCCTTCAAAAATTGGATGGTATTCATAATCAATTCCGTCTAGAGAATCTGCAAATCGCTTAATTGCTACTACTAAAGTATTTACATTAACTTCAGATTTTGTCAGCTTTTCGACTTCTGGTTTTATCTTCTGGGCCAAAGCGGTATAATTTGCTATACCAGTGCTCAATGCTTGAAAAAATAACGTATTTGATCCTATAATCTGTCTAACTGCATGAGGAACAGAATAAGTTTGAGAATACATACAATTAATTTAGCAAATAAAAGTAATAAACATTTCTTGTTTATGTAAAATGCAAGTATAATGTACGACAAATTACAAAATGTTAAATCTCGAGTTACGCAATCCTAGGAACCATCTTCATGCGATTAAATTCACCCATGTTGTTCTAATAGATTTGACAATGTTTCTTTTTAAGTAAATAATGCTGATATTTGCAATGACCAAGCGCGAATTCATTATTGATAACGGAAATGAAAAGATTCAGGAATTTGGATATCTTCACAAAAATGTTGCAGTGAAGTACCTGATGAAGAGGCGAAGATCATTATTGATGACAAAAAATCTGGAAAAAGTAGAGAGCCTGTTTTCTCAACTTCCTAGAAAAATTAGCATTATTGGAAAACAAATTACCCACAATTATGAAATAAACTGGGAAAAACAGGGAATAACTGAATTTGAAGGATCAAGATTTGTCTTTACTCTAAAGCCACTGGAAAATTAATTCAAATCAGATTTATTTCATGATTATTTTTTCTCTTTACTTCTATTGATCTCGTGTATTAGACTCGTAGAAATCAAGGTGCGCCAACAGATTTTTTGACTTACTTTCATTAAAAACAAAGAAATAATTTGATTACATTTTATTACATTTTATCTACTCAAAAATAGATCATGAATTTTTAGAAGAGCATTTATAATATGCATCAAATCAAGTAATCATAATTATATTCTGAAATCGGTGAAGATACTTGAAATATCCATTAAGAAATATTGTATTAGAAAAGATAAAAGAGGTAGGAAATTTGTCAGATAATGAGCTATTGAGTAATTTAGATAAGGATGGATTACAGATTACAGTTGCTGATTTAAACAAAACGTTACTGGATTTAGAGATATTTGGATTAGTGAGAGTTAGTTGGCTAACGAAAGATAAGAGAAGGATAGAATTGGTTACATGAAGGACTTTGTTGTTCAAAATAAATTGATTAAATAAGTTTATCCTGTGATGACCAGAATCTGAATTGAAACCTGTATTATGCGACTCTCACATCCATCTTACAGATCCTGTATATGATAATTTTTTGCCATCAATACTCGCAACCATAAGGGGGTTGGATTTGAAAGCGTGCTCAGTGACAGTGAATAATTCAACTTCGTTAAAGGGGTTAAGACTCTTTGAGGAAAAAAGCGTTCATGATTTTGTTTATAATTTTATTGGGATTCATCCGCAATACGCGACAGAGAATATATCAAAATTTGAGGAAATTGTTATTGACAATGTAAATAATATTGATGGTATTGGAGAAATTGGATTGGATCCCGCGTACTACAATCAAGAAGGAAATACTAAAGTGTTACAATACCAGGTATTCAACAAGATGTTAACTATTGCAGAAACCTATGGTAAACCAGTTTCTATTCATTCTAGAAATTCACTTGATGAAATTCTGAGTTTATTATCTACATTTAATTTGAAAAAAGTATGCCTTCATTGGTTTGATGGATCCTCACAACAATTAGTAAAGTCTCTTGATATGGGATTGTATCTCTCTTATGGTCCATCACTGGTATACTCCAAAAGAAAGCAAAAATTGCTAAAGTTAACAAATGAAGAAAGATTATTAATTGAAACTGATGGACCAGTGAGATATCCATCTTGCTTTACGAATGTATTTACTCTTCCCACTTCATGTCTCGTGAGTATTGTAAGAAGTATAGCAGAACTTCTTTGCGAATCGCCAAGGAATGTAATGGATAGAATAGAAAATAATTCAATTTTATTCTTTGACTAACGCGTATCTACAGTTTCTGTAATAAGGAAGGTATAAAATAGCCTTTACTGATTAGTGTGTGGTATTGAATAGAGTTAAGAAACATTCAACAGAGCTCTTAAACCGATATCCAGATAAATTCAACGTTGACTTTCAACAGAATAAGAAAACAATAGATGAGCTCGCAAAAGTTAGATCTAAAGAACTGAGAAATCAGATAGCCGGTTATATTGCTTCATATATCAACAGGCAAACAAAAGAACAAAACAAGAAAATTGAGGAAGATGTCGAGGAGACATAACGAACTAGGTCATTATTGGTAGATTGATCACCTTAAAGCTACTAGGATCCATTAAGAAATATTGCGGCAAAGACAACATAATAATTCATCAAAAAGAGACTACAATATCAAATATATTTTCCATACTTCATGAGCGCATGAATAATTCCAAGCATCTCGATAAGGAAAACCTGTTAATTTTGATTAATGGTGCAGATTTGTCAATTTCTGGAAATGACCAAAAAATTAAATCTGGAGATATTGTAACAATTGCGAACTTAATCCATGGTGGATAACTCTTATAATTTAAATACAGTCATACTGACATGGCAGAAAAGATAGCTACAATTAGCAACATTCCGTTATATAAAATTGATTCAATATATGTAGTGATACTCTGTGCCAAGACTTTACATATACCAGATATAGGAACATCTATAGCAAAGTTTAGAGAAATGTATCCCACGGTAATGATTCAAGGTATTAACCCAAGTCACATATTTGGGAAAGAACACATCTTCGAGGTATTGAAGATTATTTTAGAGGCAAACAAGAGAAAGATAAAAGTTGCTAAAAGATTGGAAATGGAACTCTTGTTAAGACTAATTTGCAGTAACCAGGTTGATAAGGCAATTAATATTGGAGGTATAAAAAATAATAGTTCTGGATGTTTCGTTTTATTATCTGATACTAAATATCAAATTATCAAGTCTGTACGATATTTGAGGAAAACACTAGCTGATCAAAATGATTCACTGTTGAATGCTACAAGAGAAAAAATGGTTAACATATGCAGAGTGATGCAGTTTACAAATACGAATTTCAGTACAAAGGAATTTCTAAAAATATTGACGGAAAAAGCTGCTCTTGTTTCACAATAGATTGTAGGTCCATACAATTTTATCAGACAAGCCAAATTATCAAAATAAGAAAAATGAAAATAATGAGCTATTTTCTTTTACTGAATTGAAATCTTTTCTTTAACAGAGCTAAAAATTTGATCGGATCTCAGAACTGAAATACCCGCCAATCTATTTACTATTTGAATTAATATTATCCAATTTGGATCGCTCAAGTTTACTTTAATATCTAAATCACTAGTAACGTTAGAAATAATCTCATTAGAACGTAAATTGGTATGTCTTTTTTCTATAATAACTTTGATAGTTTCATCGTCACCTATTTTCATGGAAAGTTGTTTGACAAGATTATGAATCTCAGTTAATTCAGCCCTGCAAATTTTTTCCAGCGGTATAATTCTGAGAACATACCTGAATAACCATGGTTCATTTCTTACAAGTTCTCTACAGGCCTCTACTACTTGGAAGGGGTCCATACATGTTTTGGCTACTATGATCCCTGAAATAGACGTAATTTCAATTGTAGGATTCTTATCCCCAAGTGTATCTAAGATCTGGAGTAATTCGTCAAAAGCATCGGTTTCTCTATACTTGAAGGTTGTTACAAGCAAATTGCAATCAGGTACGTCGTTCACAATAAGGGTCCTAGGTCATACGATAATAATCTATTGGATAATATTTGTTTTCAAAAACTATTGCCAACAACAATGTTAGTCCGTAAATCAATTTGTTTTCTTGTCTGAAGTATCCAATGTTTTTATTATGCGAAAATGTATCAAGCTATCAAATGAGTCAGCTCAATATAGTTGAAAATAAACCAGCTTTATTGATTGACATATTTATTGATGGTAAACCGAATAGGGTATTGGTAATTAGTGATTTACATATAGGTATTGCATACTGGTTACGCAGTAGTGATATCGCTATTGACTGGTATCATATCATAAAAAATATCGAAACAGAATTAAGAGATATTGTTATCTCAAACAAGGTAAATTCCATTGTGTTACTTGGTGACATTAAAGACAACATATTTAAAATGGAAAAACAAGATTGGAATTTAATTCCTAATTTTTTACACTCATTGGCAGAAATTTGCGAAGTCTATTTGATCCCCGGAAACCACGACTCAAGAATAGGATTAATATCTCCTGACAATATACACCTAATTGGTGTTAAAGGAATGGTGTTAGACGATATTCTATTGACACATGGACATACATTTCCATCAGAGCTAAGATCTAATATAAACAAAATAATTATGGGACACATACATCCTACATTTTTTAGAGAGAATAGTATTTTAAGTGGACAGAAGGTGTGGATCTTTTTGAAAGTAAAAAAAGAGGCCATTTTTCCAAGTGCAAAAGGATCTCTCGATATAGTATTGTTACCATCATTTAATAGATACGTCTATGGGCATGGCAGACCTAGAAAAGGAAAAATAAATTCGCCTATTTTGAAAAAAATATTAAAAAAAGAAATTATAGATAAATGTTTGATAGTTTCAATAGATGGAACTATTATTGGAAATGAGAATACTTTAGGTGAAGTTTTTAATCCTGACTTTAATTAATGCGATATTTGGAGAGTGGACTTATTGAGGGTTTATTCTTGGTTCTCCATTCTAAGCTATGTATGAAAGAAATTGCAGATTCTACTGTTGTAAGCACTGGAATTCCCATTTCAACTGCCTTTCTTCTGATTTGATATTCATCATCAAGCATTCCAACATACTTTTCAATAGTGGACGTTGATGGAATGTTAATTATAAAATCTATTTTCTTGTTGTAGAGAAGATCTGCAATGTTGGGTTTTCTTATTGGTTCGCTTATCTTGTGTACTTCCTGAACGCTGTTAGTTATTCTACTTTTGATAAATTCAGCAGTGTGTTCTGTTGCCAATAAATTAAATTTCATGGAATTTATAAGTGAGATTGCCGAAAGCATTTTTTCTTTATTTTTTTGTCCTCCAATGGTTATCAGGGCAGATCCTGAAAGTGGTAAATTATATCCGGCTGCTTCGTAGGCCTTTGATAAGGCGTCATAAAAACTGTTTCCATGACAGGCTACTTCGCCGGTTGATTGCATTTCAACTCCTAATACTATATCCGAACCTTCCAATTGCATAAATGAAAATTGTGGTACTTTTATTCCAAAACCACTTATTTTTAACCATGGCTCGTTAAGGTCTTCTGGTAATTTTCGATTGAGAATTGCTTTAGACGCTAACGAAATTAAGTTAATTCCAACTATTTTTGAGACAAAAGGTGTGGTTCTTGACGCCCTGACATTGGCCTCTATGACATAAACCTCATCATCTTTAACCAAGTACTGGATATTAAGAGGACCTTTTACCTCCAATTTTTTGGCAATCACGTTAGAGTAGTCTACTATTGTATTCATTGTTTGTCTATTCAGCCTCCAAGGTGGTATGCACATCATGGCATCTCCAGAGTGAATACCTGCATTATCAATATGTTCAATTAGAGCACCTATGATGACATCTTTACCATTACACACAGCATCTACTTCAACTTCGGCAGAATCCTGAAAGAATTTGCTAATTACAATTGGATATTCAGGACTGATTTGAGCTGCCTCATTTATGTACCGATCTAACTGTTCTTCATTCCAAATCACCTTCATAGCTGCACCACTCAGTACGTATGAAGGCCTTACTAACACAGGGAAACCTACCTTTTGAGAAAAAATCTTTGCTCCACTTAAATCTGTAAATTTATTCCAAGGAGGCTGTTTTATATTTAATGAATCAAGTAACTTGCTAAACTTTTCTCTGTCTTCGGCCATATCAGTATGGACACTATCAGTACCAATAATGTTTACATTTAGTTGTCCTAATTTAGGAACAAGATTATTTGCTGTCTGACCTCCAACACATGTGACTATTCCCTTTGGTCGTTCTTTTTCATATATATCTAGAATCCTTTCTAGTGATAATTCTTCAAAATATAACCTATCTGAAATATCGTAATCAGTAGACACTGTTTCTGGATTACAGTTAATAACTGATACAGATTTTATCCCATTATTCTTTAGACCCCATACCATGTTGACTGTACCCCAATCAAACTCTACACTACTACCTATTCTGTACGGTCCTGCACCAAGTACAATTACGGAATTTTTCTCTTTCCTAAAAACAATATCATCCTTGTCTCCCCCATATGTCAAATACAGGTAATTGGTTTTCGCAGGCCATTCTGCAGCCAGAGTATCTATCTGCTTTACGACTGGATTGATACCAAACTTTTGTCTCAATTTTCTTGCACTTAACTCTTTCAAGCCTAAACACTTAGCTATTTGTAAATCTGAAAATCCATATTTTTTCGCATCTCGCAATAAATTCTCAGAAATCTCAGACACATCTACCTGATGTAATTTATCATATAACTCCACAATATTTTTGATTTTTTCCAAGAACCATGAATCTATTGTGGAAAGTTTACTTATTCGAGTTACGGGAATTCCCAATCTCATTGCCCTAACAACATCGAATAAGATTTCATCACTTGGATACAGCAATTTTTGTTCAACTAATTCTAATTCTTCCTTTGAATTTTCTTCGTTTCCAACCAAACCTATTTTTCCGCCATCGTTCATTCTAATAGCTTTTTGTAGGACTTCCTCAAAGGTTCTACCGATTGCCATTACTTCGCCTACTGACTTCATACTAGTACCAATCCTTCTGTTAACCAATTCAAATTTCCTGAAATCCCATCTAGGCATTTTTAGCACCACATAATCCAAAGAAGGTTCAAAGCATGCTGTGGTAGCCTTAGTTATACTATTAACAAGTTCTGTAAGAGAGTAACCCAGGCCCATTTTTGCTGCCATGTATGCCAATGGATACCCTGTCGCCTTGCTGGCCAAAGCCGAGGACCTTGAAAGCCTGGCATTTATTTCTATTGCACAATAAGATTCACTTAAGGGATCCAGACCAAACTGAATATTGCATTCTCCGATAATACCGCAATATTCCACTGCTCTAATGGCTGCAGAACGTAATCTATGATATTCTTCATTATTGATAGTCTGCGATGGAGCAATTACAATATTGTCTCCTGTGTGTACCCTCATTCCTAAAACGTTTTCCATATTACAAATTGCAATGGTGTTACCTGTTGAGTCTCTCATCATTTCATATTCTATCTGTTTCCAACTCCCAATATATTTCTCAATAAGGACTTGATTTACTAGACTTAAAGAAAGTCCTCGTTGCACTATTTCTTGCAATTCGTATTCGTTATGCGCAACTCCTCCCCCTTTACCGCCTAGAGTGTACGCTACCCTTATCATTACCGGATACCCTATCTTGCCAGCCACTCCTAGCGCCTCTTCCAAATTATAAGCCGGTGCGCTCTCTAGTACGGGAACGTTACTCTTTATCATAGCAGTTTTAAACTGTTCTCTATCCTCGGTTATCTTTATGCTATTCACGGGAGTTCCCAACACTCGTATCTTATACTTATCTAGGATCCCATCATCGTGCAAAGATACTCCACAATTTAATGCGGTTTGACCACCAAAACCAAGCATAATTGAATCCGGAAGTTCCTTTTCTATTATTTGTTGTATATAATATCCATTAACTGGTAACAGATATACCTTATTTGCGAATCTAGTGTCCGTTTGAATAGTAGCTATGTTGGGATTTACCAGTACTGTCTTAATTCCTTCTTCGGATAAGGCTTTGAGGCATTGTGAACCGGAATAGTCAAATTGGCGGTCAGAACTTCTGACATTCGCCCGCTTCTCCGATTTTTATTGCTCCACTGCCCAGTACTATTGCTTTCTTTATAGTTTCATTCTTTGGAAAATTTTCCCACCTCCATTTTCTTTACAGATTTGAGTCGACTTTGGTTAGAATTCTTCTGTGCAATAAGGTCTTTAAAACTATTGAATATGTGCATACAATCATAAGGACCGGGAGAAGCTTCAGGATGAAACTGCACTGCAATTATAGGTTTTGATTTATGCTTGATACCTTCTATAGTATTGTCATCAGAATTTATATACCATGCTTTAAATCCGGTTTTGTCCAAAGTATTTGATTTCACCCCATATCCGTGATTCTGGCTCGTAATAAATGTCCGATTGGTGCTGACATCAGTGCATCCTTTATTCTGACCTCTATGACCAAACTTCAACTTATATGTATCACCTCCGGCTGCAAGTGCCATAATTTGGTTTCCTAGACATATGCCCAACATTGGCAATGATGAATCAAACAATTTAAGAGCAGTTTCTATTGTTATATCGCACACTTTCGGATCTCCAGGACCGTTACTTATTATGATACCTTTAGGTTTATGCGAAATTATCTCGCTGAATGATATATCCCATGGAACGCGAATAACCCGATAACCCATTCGTAAAATATTACGAATAATACTATATTTCGTACCTGTATCAATTAATACTATTGGTTCTAATGAACGGTCTCCATATTCGATGGTTTTGTCAACAGACACTTGGGACATAAAATTAATTCCATCATATCTGGTCTTTTTTACGGTATCCGATAGGGTTTTTGTATTTATTTGTTTTTCTGAAACTGAAAGAGCACCGTTCATTACTCCCTTTATTCTAATTTTCTTGGTTAGATCACGTGTATCGATTCCACTAATACCTGGTATTTTTTCATCATAAAGCCATTGATCTAAAGTTTTGTGGCATTCTCTATGATTCGCTACGTTGGACAATTCGTGAACTACCAGCCCTGAAACTTGAATGTTATCTGACTCGAAATATTTTGGCAGTCCATACCCATCCTTGATAGATTTACTTGGTACACCATAGTTCCCAATAAGCGGATAGGTCATACACAATATTTGTCCTCTATATGATGGATCGGTTAATGTCTCAGTATATCCTACCATGCCTGTATTAAAAACAAATTCTCCGCCAACTGTTTTTGGATAACCAAATCCAGTGCCTCGATACGTAGAACCATCTTCTAAAATTATCATCGCATTAAGGCCTGTGTGATTACCATGAATTGTAGGAATTTTGACCCTCATAGAGTTGTAAAATATCGAGATTTAAATTTTCCTAAGTTGAATCTATGTCGGGCATTTTCACTTTGGCATTGATAAGTTGGATTATGATTGGTGTCAAAGATACTAGCTGACGAAAGAAAAAATTTGGAGTTATTATTTTATTATGCCTACTTTAACCAATCAATTGGAATGTCTTGATATAAGCCATTAGGTAAAACCCTTCTAATGGAAATAGGCAAAACTTTCGAGTTCAGTTCTGCCACAGCAATAGAGATTGTATCATTAAACTTGTTTGATGAATCTACTAAAATTGGCGCACCAAGAGAAAGCTGCAATGATCTTGCTCCTATTATTCTTGCACGTTCAAATCGCGTCAATGTTGGAGGTCCAATCAAAACTTGGCTATCTTGAGGAGGTATTTCTCTGGATTCAAAATCCATCTCTGGATATACTACTACTTCATCTTTCGGCCTGCTACTTTTTGACTCCTCGACCACTTCTGGCTTTTCAATTTCGGTTTTCTTACTTTTCTTTTCCTTTTCTTGAGGATTCTTGCCCCTAGTTGCCGCCTCTCCTTTTACTTTAAGCTGTTTTTTTACTTTGAGGGGCTTTTTTGCCTTATTTTTATCAGATGTAGAACGTCTTAAAACCAAGAATAAATGCAAAAAAAGTGAATATATAATTAAATGTTGCTAATAAATGAACAAATTAATAGCTATACAGAACTCATTTGCAGTAGTAGACAATGACGTGGAGTAATTCAAATACTGTCTCAAGAATTCATGTCGATTTCGCAGTTGGCAGCAAGTGGAAAATAGCGTTGGAATTTGTTCGTCATCTATCACCGATCACTTTTTCAAATATTATCAAAGTAATGCCGATTTCTGGGAGGCTGCACTTTTTGGACCGTAAATTAGCTTACGTGGAAACAGGGCTAGCAGTTGGAGCGGAAAAACAGAAATCGGTATTTAAAAAGGGAGATCTGGGATTCATGGTTTCTAACGGATCAATTTGTATTGTATTACAGGATACCAAAGGTATTAACATGAATCACATAGGTCATTGTGTGGAAGATCCCATTTTGTTAGAATCAAGTGATTCAGGCGAAATCATATTTATTAACCGGACTCCATGAGAGATTATGAGTCAAGGGGTGCTCATCACCAATATTTCCATCGCTAAAATGTCATTTGTTTGAACCCAGTAAGAAAATTATTTGGACTATTGTGGGAAAACATAATGAATATTGGATTGATTTAGACTTGGAATACTGTTCATGCAACGATTACTACTTTAGAACGCTTTCTGGTCAAGGGATATGTTATCATTTAGATTTTGCAAAGAAAAAATCAAATTCAAACGCAGACGTTGTCCGCTTTTCTGATTCAGAATATTATGATTTTATTAAATCACTGGTAAATGATAATTACCTTGTTATTCGGAATGAAACAGGGGATTTATCTTGAATTGTAAAGTTTTGCCGATTTCTTAAAAAACGTGATAAAATTGAAACCATATGATACCATCTTGATAATTGGTTCTGGAGGAAGAGAACATTCTATAGGATGGAAGCTCTATAATGATGCGAACAAGAGTATATTTTATGCTCCAGGGAATGGGGGAACAGAAAAAAACATTCCAGTGGATTCCAGCGACTTAATGAGACTTTGTGAATTTGCGAAGGAGCATAATTCTTTTACTGTAGTGGGTCCTGAAAAGCCTCTATCCCTTGGCATTGTTGATTTATTTCAGCAGAATCAATTACCTATATTTGGTCCAAACAGAAGTGCTTCCAGGTTGGAATCAAGTAAGGTGTTCGCAAAGCTTTTCATGCGTAACATAGGAATTCAAACAGCCTCATTCTCAATCTATTCAAACGCTGAAAGTGCAATAAAGCATGTCCAATCAGCTTCAAAAAATGTGGTTGTCAAGGTTGATGGACTTGCAGCCGGTAAGGGCGTGTTTGTATGCGATAACGTCAAGTCAGCAACTGAAGCTATTCGAAGGATCTTTATTGACAAGGAATTCACTAATTCTCCCAGTAGAGTTGTACTCGAAGAGAGAATTTATGGAGACGAGGCATCTTTTATCGCTTTATGTGATGGAAAATCTATCATCCCGTTAGCATCAAGCCAGGATCATAAGAATATCTACGATGGGGATAGAGGTCCGAACACAGGTGGAATGGGAAGCTATTCTCCTACCCCACTCATCACAGAGAGACTTGAAGAAAAGATAATGGAGAATGTGATGCGGCCTACAATAAAGGGATTAAGTGATCTTGGAATTAAATTCCGCGGTTTTCTATATGCAGGGCTCATGATAGAACATGGTTCGAATGAACCGTACGTGCTTGAATTTAATGTTAGACTGGGAGATCCGGAATGTCAATCTATTCTCTCAAGAATGAATTCTAACTTGTTGGAATATCTGGAGGCGGCCATGGATGAGAGACTTGACTCAATGCCACCGATCAACTGGACAAATAAAAGTTCAGTCTGTGTAGTAATGGCCTCAAAAGGATATCCTGAGAAGTATCATACCGGAGAAATTATTCATGGCTTAGATTCCACATTTGATAGTAATACCTACGTATTTCATTCGGGGACTAAAAAAGATTCTATGGGGCGAGTCCTTACAAATGGAGGAAGAGTTTTATCAGTTACTGCACTAAGTGATACCCTTGAATCTGCTAAAAAGGAAGCATATTTAACAGCATCTCAAATTCACTGGGGAAAAAATGAAGAATACTTTAGAAAGGATATTGCTTCAAAAGGAATTAAATACATGAAATCCACTTTCAGTAATTAAGACATCTATTTTTCTGTCATGCGGAAGAATTGGAATGGGTTTTTTAATTAACTGAAAATCGTAAGCTAGGCCAATACTTTTTGAAAATTTGTTGTTAGTCAAGTATTTGTCATAATACCCATAACCATAACCAATCCTAAATCCATACATATCAAAAACAATACCGGGAATAATAAGTAAATCAATGAAATCTGCAGGTTTGTTGTCTATCTTTGGTTCTTTGATTCCAAACCTATTAACATCAAATGAATTTTTTTCGAAATCCTTTTTATCTACCACATAAAATCGCAGATCGTTTGACATAATTCGTGGTAACGACACAGTCTTTCCTAAATCTAAAGCATAATTAATAATTTCCCGGGTTTGAACTTCTGAACCAATGGCAAGGTAAAGTCCTATAGATTTTGATTGATTAAACACAGGACTTTCAATGAGCTTCTGCTGAATTAACTTGCTCTTCGTGGATATTTCAAAGTGGCTCATAGAGTTTCTCTTGTGAAGAACCTCTTTTCTCAAAAGCGACTTTTCTTCATTGTCTAATTTCATAGTACTAATGTTTGGTAATTTTATGTATGAGATTGGCAGCTAGCACAGTATTTTTTAATAGCATTGTAACGGTCATAGGTCCTACTCCACCAGGAACGGGAGTAATGTAGGCTGCTTTTTCTGAAACTGATTCAAAATCTACATCACCTTTAATTTTTCCGTTAGCTCTGGAAATTCCAACATCAAAAATTATGACACCTTCTTTGATCATGTCTTTTTGGAGAATAAATTTCTGTCGATCACCCACAGCAGTAATGATGCAATCAAAGTTTCTTAATTTATACTCGATATTTTTTGATTTTGAATGGAAAAACGTTACTGTTGCATCACGGTTCATAAGTAAGATGCCCAAAGGTTTTCCAACTAGATTACTTCTGTTTATTATGGCCACATCCATCCCCTTAACATCGATTTTGTAAAAATCTAAAAGCTCAATGATGCCTAAGGGAGTGCAAGGCACGAGTTTTGGAACACCTTTCAACAATAAACCCAAATTGTGAGATGTCAAACCGTCGACATCTTTCTCATGGTTTACCATATTAGTAATGGAAGTTTCAATCTGGGGTGGCAATGGAAGTTGTACAAGTATTCCATGTAC
>JALYLJ010000226.1 GCA_030774295.1 Thermoproteota archaeon | reverse complement strand
GTGAACTTTGGCTTTCTCGTGAAAAAGACGAATCTACTTACAAACGAGATCTTATAAAAAGGATTGAATTGATAAATTGGGTTCTTCAAAATATGAAAAATCCTAACGTTGAAATTTGCAGTCTTATTGAATCCAGAATGAACGAAATTATATTGGCAATAAATCAAACGTATTCAATATTTGAGTCTGACAAATTACATAGTGAATTAAGGATATTAGAATGGATATTCTATCAAGTTTGTATAATTCGACAAGGCTCCATACAGAATAAACTTAGTTAGTTAAACGAATTCGATTAATCCGCCTGCAACAAGTCTTATAGCCATAGAAATCCCTCTTTATAGGATTCATCGGTTTTTAATTTCTTTAATTCCCTATCAGTTATCTTGGGAAAATCCTTTCTTAATATGCGATCTGAATTGACAGGATTCTTGCTGTTTGATTTTTTTTCACGTTTTTCAGATAGTCTTTTCTCCTTTACCAAAAGATATCTCTTTATGCGTTCAAGTAGAGAATATATAAACGCTATCAAGTAAAGAGTAACTCGGTATTGCATTTGCTTTGAGTCCTTAACATTTGTAAACGGCAAATCCTGACGATTAACCCTTATATGGGTCTATACGCCTATGCATGAAAGTATGTTAGCAACAAAAATCCGACAAGAGGAAGACATGAGAGAAATTGAGATTATTAAATTTATCAAACAAAATCCTGGAAGTACAACAAATCAAGTAGTCAAATACATGGACAAGAATGGATCTTCAAAAAACAGTACTCTCAACAAAATTAATGATCTTATAGAAGGTAAGAGAATTAGAGATGAACACGTTAAACTGAATCGTTTTCACAAATTATTTTACGATGATAATAATGATTTTGATTTAATAAATAACCAACTAACAAAGATTGAAAAAATTATTGATGTTATGGACAAACCTTTAAGGAAAATACAACGACTAATTGAAGACCAACAAAGGGAATTGTTACGATTGACGGATGAAAAAGTTCCTCTTAAACAAAGAAGAAAATTTATTTCTGAGGAATTGTATAGTTTACAAATCGACTATCAATTTACGTATTTGCATATGATAGATATTATGTTTCATGTTCTATCTCTTCACATAGATGAGAGAATTCACACCGATAAGGATTTGCAAATACTTTATACAAAAATTATTAGATTAATGCGAAAGGTGTCTAAACAGTTCCCAAGGAATGCTAAGTTCACCTTAGATGGAATTATGGATTATTTAGGTGAGTTGACTTCGAAAAAGGATATTAAAGTTTATGCACAGAAACATAATATAAATATTAATTTAATAAATGATGTAATAGATACGGTAGAGAATTTTAAGAATGAGTTTCTTGTAAAGGAACAATGAAGGGACCCGTCGCCTGTGACTAATAAATAGAATCATACAAAATATTTACTATTTCTCAATATTAAAATTGATTGATGCATATCCGGTGAAGAAAGCACCAATCAATTACCTATGAATTCAAGATAGGCGTACTATTACGTGCAAAATTTTATTTAAAACTTATAATACGAGTATCTAATTTATTTTCTGACTTTCCCTAAATCTTGAATTTTTACGGCGAATTTATTCCGGCAATCAGGACAAATAAAAAACGCTGTTGCATAGGCTCCGGTAGCATAATATTTAAAGTCGATTACTGATGCTGTCGTAGCGGTTTGATTATTGCAATACATGCATAGGAAAGCCATCGATTTGATACGATCGATAATTTCCTCTTTTGGCTTGGAATGGTCATCGCTCATTTCCAAACGGCAATTTTTAATAATGTAGGATTTTATAAATTTTTCTGAAGGCTGTTTGATCAATTGGTCCTAGTTTTATTTATTCACCAAGTTTAATATTGAATGTTCAATTTCTTCTAGTTTGACGGTTTTGATTAATACGTCAACTTTCTTATTGCGAAATGTAGGAATCTTTTCTATTTCTTCAGGTTGACGGTAATCAGCAGTAATGAATAATATGGGTGCTGAAGGATACACATCTAAAATCTCCGTGGCCACTTCTGTTCCGCTTTTTTTGCCTGGTAGCCTAGAATCAATCAGATAAACGTCCGGCGAGTGTCTTTCGAGATCTTCTTTAATGTTGTCTCCCCTTGTATAACGCGCGATAACATGATATCCTCTAATCGACAGGTAATCACTATAAAGGGTTAAAATATCCTCATCATCCTCTACAATCATGATTTTAAGATTTTTTTTATTTGATCTCTTCCCCATGAAATCTCACGCCCACTTGTCGGTGATTTAGATATTAAATTGAATTTTCACCATAATGAAATTATGGGTCGAACTGTACCTTCTTATCGAATTGCAAATGAAATGCAAAGAAGACATAGATAGACTAATTGATTTAATAAATAGAATGTTGTTCATCAAGATTTTATGAGTAATACTGGAGCTTCTGAGGGGAATGTTAAATCTCCCTCTACATACGGGAATGATGGCTACCAAGAGTATAGAAAGAAGGAAAAGAAGAAAAATAAAACTGATCCCGAAAAACAAGGCCTTAACACGGGTATCAGTTACAGTAAATATGCAGTAGGCGGAGAATCCAAAGAAGTTCCAGCATCAACAGGATTGGATGAAAATGATAATTTTATTCATAGAAGAGAACAGAACCAGCCAAAACAAAGGAAGAGTAGAAAGAAGAAATAAAGACGCCCTAGTTGGTATTAAAGACGCCCGAACTTCATTTTCACAAGGCGCACAAGAACCGATCTAGTTAGTACCTATTTTAAGGTATAACAAAATTTGGATTTTGAGTTCTACTTAATAGATGAACTAAGGAATTTTGAATTTGATCTAGTTTAACAGGTTTAATTAAAACATCTATATCCTTGTCGTAAAAAATATCATTTTCTGCTATTTCTTGTTCTAAAAGTTCAAAAGCGGTAATGAAGATTATACATGCTGAAGGAAACTTGTTTAATATTTCCACTGCAACCTCAATTCCATTCATGTTACCAACTAATCTATAATCTATGATGTAAACGTCTGGACACTCGATATCGATATCGTCTAGTATAGTATCAGCGTTGACATACGCTTTAAGTACTCTGTGACCCTTGAAAGAAAGATAGTCGCTGTAAAGTTTTAGAATATCCTCTTCGTCGTCAAGTATCATTATTGTGTGTGTTTCTCTAGTTGTTACCATGATTTTTCAACCCGCAAAACAATTAATCGAGTTGATTAACAGGCATTAATATTAGACCAACATAGTATATACAGGCTGGTAAGTTGATTGTACTACATTTAAAAAGAACTCTATTTGTCTAAGTCGTAGGGGCCATCGTCTAGCTTGGTCAAGGATACCATCTCTGTTGAAATTACTTAATCTCGCTGAGGTATTGGCCCGGGGCGCTGGCGGTCGTGGGTTCAAATCCCACTGGCCCCAAATCAATCTTGTCCCTTTATTTAGTCCCAATTTCATATACATTATAGAAAGAATGCTAAGAGCC
>JALYLJ010000225.1 GCA_030774295.1 Thermoproteota archaeon | reverse complement strand
GGTCAATAGTATGTAAAGCCTTGGAAGAGGGCAAACAATCAATATTGCTGCGTAAAGGTGGCATCTTAGAATATAAAAATGGTTTTGAGGTTAGTCAAAAAATATTCTTATTATATCCTACATTGGAACATCAAGCCGGGGAATATGTACAAGCAAATTATCTACAAGAATTTGAATTTCAAAAAACAAATGATGTGAATATCAAAGAAACAACAAATACAATTAACATATTGGCGAGAATGGAAGCTATACAAGAATTCGGCGATGATTCGGTATTATCAAAATTAGAAAAGTATCATATATGGAATGAAAAATACGTTAGAATGAGAATGAAATATAATCCAAAGAAACCAATGAATGCTCTTTTATTGAGAGTCTACAGGTTGCCCGAAAGTATTTCAGTAGACGTGCAGCCAGAATGGGCTGGATGTAAGTCATGGATTGACATTGAGTTGTCAAAAAAATATGGAAAATCATATGAAGACGCCAACGAACTGTTGGAACAAAGTAAACCCGTAATAAAGGACGAGGACTTTCGAAGGATTCATGATAATTTCTTGGGGATATGGAATTGAAATACAGACGACTAGGAAAAAGCGATATTAAAGTCAGTGAAATTGGATTTGGAGCATGGACGATTGGTCTGGATTGGTGGGGTAAAAAAATAGAAGATGATGAAGCAATTAGGATGTTAAAAAGGGCCTATGACAAGGGTATCAATTTCTTTGATACTGGAGATATGTACGGGAAGGGAAAAAGTGAAAAGTTAATCGGGATAGCCTTCAAAGGGATGAGAAATGATGTAGTTTATTCATCAAAGTGGGGATATGATATGTATAACGCCGAACAAATAGGACATAATGAGTTACCTCAAAAACATAACGTTGACTATTTGCAATATGCTTTAGATAAGAGTTTAGAGAGACTCCAGACAGACTATATGGATGTCTATAGCCTTCATAATCCAAAAATGCAAGCTGCCACAAATAGGGGATTATTTGCTGCACTCGATGGGCTTGTTACCAATGGCAAGATAAGGAGTCATGGTGTCGCTTTGGGTCCTGCTATAGGATGGAGGGACGAAGGTCTACATGCAATTAAGGAACATAATATTACCTGTTTGCAAACAGTTTATAATATCTTGGAACAAGATCCAGGAAATGATCTTTTAAAGGCAGGAGGAGAAAAGAATGTTGGAATAATGGCCAGAGTACCTGACGCATCAGGAATTTTGACCGGTAAAGTTAATGAGAATACGACGTTTAATAAAAATGATCATCGGAGCGTGAGAAAAAAGGAATGGATATCTGAAGCGCTCAAGAAAGTTGAAAAAATGAAAACAATCGCGGATAAGAAGGGATGGAACATTACCGAACTTGCAATTAAATTCATTCTGTCTCATAAACCAATTTCAGTTGTCTTACCTACTATGATTAGTATAGAAGAAATTGATAAATTCTCAGAGATATCAGACGGAAAATATCTAGAAGACCATGAACTGGATCAGGTTTCCGAGATGTATGTCAACAACTTCTACGTAGTCCCTAGTAGTAAATAGTTGAGTCAGATCTCGAAAACAACATCGTTTCATTATATCGAGAAGCCAAAATACTGATTGTTGAATTCACTGAGATGTGTCTCACTACGATTGGTACTGCTCTACAGCATGTCAGGCTACTTAACTTAAGCCTAAATCATGAGAGTGAATTTAAAGAGATTAAAAAGTTCACTCGTATTGGAGCTAGCAATTTTATAGAAGATATGTCAAGTGTATTTCGTTATAGTGATGTTCGTACTAAAATTTTACCTTAATTAATGTACTAGTAATTTTACCTTGATTATCATACTGCAATTCGTTACCTAATCCAAATATACTTGCTAACAGCTAAATTGAATTACTGCAGGGTCATGATAGGTAGAATTATTGCACTTATTGTAATAAGTAGTATTTTATTCACAGTGACGTCTATGCATGGCAATGCGTACGGAAGTTTGATCGTGAAAGCAAACAACGCCAATAACAATCAACCTCAACAATATTATACAATTGCTAGTCTGATTAATAATCAAACTACTAACAAAGAAATATTGATTGCACTCAAAACTCAAATAGAGAAATCAGATCCATTTGAATTAAGAGGCATCAATAATGAAAAAGAAGTTCTCAATACATCCTCTGTTGGACGTACCGACTCAAATAATCTTGATGTAAATGACCTTGACTCAAATGTCAATTCAAACACAGACGACAAGAAAAACACGCCCGATGATGAATGTAAATCTGATTGTCCTGGAAATTTGAACCCGACAAGGGATGACATTCCATTTGAACTACCAAATATTCCTTTTCCTTAAAAAATCAACTGGGTAATATATGAAAAGTGATTTGTTAGTCGCTTGATTTTGTGCTAAAAAATATAAAAAACAAAAATAAGGGGAATAAGATAGACTAGAATGTATATGCATTTTGCAAGACCACTTCTTTTTGGCTTATCAGGAACACTTGTATTATTAATAATGTTCATCAGTATCGAACATGGCGTTTATGCGATAACAATAAAAATAGAATCCCCTCTCAGCAATCAGCAGGTTCCTGTTGGTGAACTTAAAATATCTGGAACTTCCTCCGACAATTCATCTGCACAATGCCAGGTTTATGTAGACTGGAATAACTTAAAGCCATATCAGCTCGCGACGCCGATGGGTTCAAATGGGACTTCTGACTTTTCGACGTGGAGTTTCACATACACCTCCAAATATCATCTTATTCAAACGGGGCTTAATGATTTGACTTCAAAGATTACTTGCTTGGTTCCACCTGCCGGCCCGACTGTTACTAAATGGTTTAGCATCAATGTAACCGGAAGTTCTTCTCCTAACCAAACAAGCAACGTACAGTTACCGTTACCTACTGCCAATAACAAAGGACCAAGTTCTGCAAGTCCACAAGCCTCTTCCTCACAACCAGAAACACCCATTGATACAACAAATACATCAAATTCGGATAAAATATCTCTCGATCTTAGCGTAGAACAAAATCCAATTTTAGCAGGAGAGAGACAAACAGTTTCACTCACTGCGTCAGATCCCGCTTCTGGCAATACACTTGATAAGGTGTTTCTACGTTTAACTATCAAAGATCCCTCCGGTAATATCGTAAAGGACTATACGGATAATGATGGAAAACTTGAACCTTCCTTTAGAATCAATGGAGACGTAACTGGAACATTTTCAGTATTGGCAAGCGCCTCACAAGCAGGTATTGAAACTACAAAGTCAATGACCTTTGTTGTTCAGTAATGTACATCTGTATGTCTGTCAACACCTGAAACACTACTATTCACAGATTAGCCATTGAGCCCGCTAGTATATTCTCATATAGCCAAGATCGTAAAATCAAAGCAATATGTCAAGTCCATATTTTTTCATTAGAAAGATATCTCAGATTATACTTTATTAACTATTTATAAAATTCAATTTTAGCTTGCCACATTTTTAAAAGTATTTAAAAATTTGTATATAACCGCCTACAATTCGATACATTCGTCGCTAGAATTAAAAACTAGACAATTTAACTTACAATTAAGACAATATATAGTAGGTAATCATCTCAGGTTACGTCATGATGAGGAGGCAATTCAACCGGATCTCCTCTTACATCAAAAAGTCCCATCCAGCCCAAATCCGTGAACTCTGCCTGGTGTGCGTGAAACATATAAGTTCCGGGATATTGATATGTGAACTCCATAATACCTCTGTCTCCCTGTGACATGGTTACAATGTCTGTGTTATAATCGGGGGTTTCATCAGTACCAGCAGTATAATAATTAAACATGGCTCCATGTATGTGGATTGAGTTGACAAGGTCAAATTCTAGCATATTGACAACATAGATACGATACGGCTTGCCTGTTTGCAATACTATTGGATTCATCATATATTCAAATGCCTTCCCATTTAC
>JALYLJ010000224.1 GCA_030774295.1 Thermoproteota archaeon | reverse complement strand
GTCATTTCGTGTTAGCAGAATATGATAAAATAAAGAGAATAACTATGCCCTTAGGTGAACATCTTTTGTATATTACTACTGATGTAGATGCTGATCATTCTAGAATTCTTGATGGGATTCGTAAAATAGAATCAGGTTAGGTTAAGAAGTATTATCTTCTTATGAATTGGAGCCCATCGCATTACCATCACACATCACATAGGAGTAAACTCATCTGTTAGTGTAGACCTAGTACCAAGCCGATAAATCAAAATCTAAACACTATATATGAGCTCCCTTAAGCCAACGCCATTTTTCTTCCCTTTATCACATTATTAGTTCCACCGGACCCGAATATTATTGTTACCAAAATTAGTAAACAGATGCAAGGCTAAAACCATTTATCCTCCCATTACTATATTATACTTTATGGCAAAATTTGTTGAAATGGATTGATTGAGCAAAAAATTCCGGTACTTCTGATTTTTGGATATCCGCTAAGCGTTCGATTCCTTGGGGGTCTCGTCTGGATAAAAAAGGTCGCCGAATATCTTGAAAAAAGTGAGGTTTTCAATATAAAAAAAGTTAGCAACGGTCGGGAATCGGAGGGAAGGGTATTTCCGCACATACTCAACATACGTGCTCTTTTGGAGGGACTTTTTACCAACCCTAAGATCGCCATCTTAGATACATATGGAGAGGCGGCTATATGGATGTGGATCCTATTGCGTCTATTCAGACCGGATACAAGAATAGTAACAATATTCCATCATTATGAGCCATTTTTTGTCGGGCACAAGCAAGGTGGAGCGCTCCGTAGGAAATATTGTAGTTTACTTGACCTCTTTACCAAAATAATGCTGAAGAATAGTGATAGTATAATGACCGTCAGCAGCGCTTCTTTGTGTCAACTGCATGATATATTGAAGATTAGCTATACCAAGAAGATAGTAGTTGTTGGTTGTTCAAGTTCAGACGATTTATCGATGTCTAGTGAGGGGAAAAAAGACCTTGATTTTCTATGCGTAGGAAGGCTTGAAAAATTCTATGAGATGGAAAAAATTTGGACTATTATAAAAAAGAAAAATCCTACAAGCAAACTTGTCATGATAGGACGTGCTTCTTCAAACGATTTGTCACGGTTACGTGATATTGGTATAGATCATATGGGTATAGTTTCTGATGAGAACAAGGCTCTTCTCTATAGAAGGGCAAAAGTTTTCCTTTTTCCTTCAATATACGAAGGATTTAGTATAGCAATAACTGAAGCGCTATCTGCAAGACTATCAATAGTAGCCTGGAAACTTCCAGTTTTTGAGGAAAGGTTCCAGGAGGGGTCTCTCAACAATGCGGAACTAGTGCAGATAGGAAATCACGAATTATTTGCCCAGAAGGCATTGGTAGCGGTTAGGGGATATGACAAGTGGCTTCAACTAGCACCGGTTAACGAACAAAAATTCAAATTGAGTAAGACTTGGGACGACGTTGGAAATCACGTGGTTTCTGCTCTGAAGCGATTATCCTAATGGTATCGGTACCCCAATGAAGTATCTTTGAATTCAATTATCAAGATATATTCATTGCGGGTTCATCAATTAGAGTGCTAGCAATATCAGTTCCACCGGACCCGACCTAATCTTTACCATTATTAGTAACATACTGATATATTATTGAGTGGAGACTTTTTCTGTTTGTTTCATATTCAGATAGCAAATACGGATTTGGATTCACAAAAGAAGACCGAAATAGAAGATATAATGCACAAATTTGATAAAGAAACAAAATTTGCCAAATTCTATAATTGGATTAAGCAAAATACAAGTATAGTCGAACTAGTTATTAATGTAGCAAAATCAATTTTTATTGGAGGTTAACTACTTGATTGATTTGGAAGATTCGAATTTATGATTATAATTGTAGAATTGGAATTGACGGAGTAACGCAAGATTTATTCTCAAGTTCCAACCCTTTAATATATAGTCAATGCCATGGCGAATTTACTCGATGAATCAAAAGTATACCAAACGCGACGGCACCGTAAGCGTATATAAAGTAAAAAATAAAAAATGGATAAAAAGCAATAGACCGTACAAACCACAGAAAAAAGGACTTGAAAAAAAGTCAATATATTCTACCAGATTTGGATTTTTGGATTTGTATAATAGAAAGGAACAGCATAATGACCTGATTTGCCCTTCAGGATATTCTGTAGGTCAATGTTTTGGTGTAATGCGAAAACTTTGGTACGGTTATCATAAAGCCAGAACACAGGAAAAAGATATCAGGAAGATGGAGAAATACGCACGAGCTATCCAGAATGTTCAAAAGGATATGGGAATAAAAACTACATCATTTCCTCATCTTGGGATTTATGGAGACCACTTCGTACTCAATAACAAACAGGGCGAAAGGATTGTCATTGAAGACCATTCCGCAATGAAGAAAAAACAAGAAGTATTTGAAAAATGGCAGGCTGAGAATGCAAAAAAGATTCAGGAAAAACTACAAAAGCCGGATAAAGAAAAAGGCGAATCTATAGTAACATTTGTGGACGATGTTTCACCATATCAGATAACAGAAGGGGAAGAAACAGTACCTGACCTGCTAGAACCTGACGAAGAGAAGGGAGAGGAAGAAATAGTTATTGCAGATGAAATTCCTTTTCAAAACAATCACGGTAACCAAGCTGAAAACGCCAAAAAAATTCACGAAAAACTACAAAAGCCGGATAAAGAAAAAGGCGAATCTATAGTAACATTTGTGGACGATGTTTCACCATATCAGTCAATAGATGAACAAGAAACAGTGCCCGATTTGCTAGAAGTCAATGTAAATCACGAAAAAGGGGAAGAAGAAATAGTCATGGTGGATGACGCTCCCTTTCAAAATCAGAATTTAAAGGGCAGTAAAGTTAGACATATTCAAAGCCGCTTCAATGTGAAGTAACATAATTTTCTTTAGGTCTTATATTTTCTAAAGCTCTGAGCTTTGACGTCAGTAAATCGATACGAAATTAGGAATAAATTTTAAAGATGGTCTTCTAAAAACACATCGTGGAAAGTATTAATTTTGTATGCCTTGGTCAAACCGAATTTGTAAAGGAGTTAGGGAAGAAAGGGCAGTCAAGTGACATTACAACATATGATAGTAAAAAAGATGACAGAATCATGACCTACGTAATACCATCAGGCTTTCCTGACAAGATCCAACCATTAATTACTGCAGTAAATTTAGGAGAGTATTCTATAGTTAACATCGACAAACTAGATAGGTTTCTAGGGGAACAAATAGTAGCCTTAGATCTACTGCAACTAGATAAAGGATTCCTCCTTCATTCTTACGGAGTTGAGAGCGAAGCTCTTAAGAGTCTTTTAAAAAATACCGTTGCGTCATCATTCAAGGTTGAACAGAGTATTGAAAGTCTTAAAGAGAGTATCAGTTCTTTACCTTCGGTGAAAAGAGACGGACCAACAATTATCCATATAGATAACATATTTAATGTAAAAGGAGTAGGTGTGGTCGTATTGGGTATGCTTAAACAGGGAGTTATCAAAGTACACGATGAGCTAATACTATTTCCTCAAAAGAAAACGGTTACAGTTAAAAGTATACAGATGCATGATAAAAATGTTGAAGAATCACATAGTCCAGCTAGGGTAGGTCTTGCTCTAACAGGCGTTTCTTTTGATGAGATAACTAGGGGAGATATTCTTTCCAATTACAACCATTTTACTTCTGCCGTCCAGGAATTGATTATTGATTTCGATATGGTGCCATTTTATAAGAATGACCTTTCAGAAAATCACTCCTATCTTTTGTCCATAGGGACTCAGATCAGGCCTGCAAAGATAGAGAAATTAGGGAACAATAAACTTAAGATTTTGTCTGATAATATATTTTCATTTAAAGCCGGAGATATTGCAATCCTCTTAAATCCAGATAGTAAAGATATACGAATAGTGGGTTCAGGAAGAATAAGTGTATGATATCTTTGGGTATATCTCGGTCTCTATGAGCTCAGGTATTGTACTTGAGTTTGAATCGATAATTTAGTAAATAGATACAAAAAGCCCATTTATCCATGGTAAGCTAGTATTAAGAAATATGGATTAAAACGTAAAGCTATGTCATGGCAATATTGAAAGTTGAATTCAGCACCACTTAATTCTAACAGTAATTGGAAAAACAAAATGATTTTCATAGAACATATCTACCGAAAATCCTAAATAATTTGTTTATGTGTATATTATCAATCCATGGCTCAGCAACAACTTTTAAAACAGGAATCGTCTGTCTCTGAAGTTCTAAGCAGCCATAAGAAGCAGTTAACACGGAATATTGAGCAACATACCGACGAGCGCCATATGAATACACTTAATCAACAATCAAACCTAGAATCATCTATCTCCCAAATAATACGTACATATGGAAAACAGTTTACACAGATTAGAAAGCAGTATACCGACGGACTTGGTGGAAGATGTGTTATGGGTGTCATCATGTCTTATTATGGTTGGGATGGCAAATGCATCA
>JALYLJ010000223.1 GCA_030774295.1 Thermoproteota archaeon | reverse complement strand
AACCATCACCGTGGCTGAAAATAGAAAAACAGACAGCGTAACTAATACATTCTTTGATTTCATTTCCTTGGTTACATGATTCAGAATAAATTGGTTACATATGTATTTTTTCTATGGTCGATATTACTACTTATATACTGTTCAACGCAGAAATAAAAATAAATGGATTTATTTTTGCATGTCTTGAATAGTGGTCGGTCATTTGTTGTTCAAAGTTACCAATAAACTAGCACTGTTCTTCATTTTGGCAATAAGTGTCATTACTGTAATAGATTCCAACGTTATCAACTTTTATGCATATACTAACAAAGAATTGCCCGTATCTTCAAAGATCGGGATCTTTACAATATTTTCGATAACTTTTGCTATATTTGCCATTGTATTGTTGAAGAGTATTGAAAGTTATGACTTTAACTCCAATTACAAGCGGAAGAAAGCCCAAAATCTCGTGAGATTTACTGCACTAACGAGTCAATTTATGGTCATCGCCCTTTTAGCAGTAGAGATAGTTCAAATGGCTTTTGTAAAAATGTATAATAGCAATTTAACACTTTTGATTCTTTTCAGTTCCTTTGTCCCATCGGTGCTGTTCATACTTTTACTAGTTGTCCTCCTAGTAAGGTGGTTCAGATCAAGTAAGAATTTCATGATTATAGCATATGCCATTTCTTTTTCAATTGTATGCATCTATTTGGTCCTTTCTATAGTATACGTTAACGTTCAGTATACGTCTACCTCTGAGTGGATTAAAGCAAAGTCACTTCATAGCACTTTGGTTAATTCCTCTGTTTCAGATTTGAGTTTCTCCTTTGGAGTTACACTTGACGCGTTGTCCTTATTGTCGTTCGTCTTTGTATGGATAGCAACGGTTGCTTTATTAAGACAATATCGCAACAAAATTGGTAGTACTAGATTTTGGCTTATTATCACGATACCCCTGATGTATTTTTTGTTCCCTTTTGAAACATACTTTGCTAACTTTTCTGAGGCAATGTTGTCCGGATCTCCAGTAATCTTTAGTGTAATCTACATAGTACTTTTTAGCGCCACGAAGCAGGTTGGTGGTGTTTTATTCTCCATTGTTTTCCTAACTGCAGCAACAAAAATTAAACAACCAAATCTTCAGAATTCACTAAAAATGGCGGCAATAGGCATATCGGTTGTTTTTTCGTCTATAGAAATTAATTCGTTATTATACGCGGCTTACCCTCCCTATGGCGTTCTGACAATAATGTTAATGCCACTCGGATCATATTGCTTGTTTATCGGTCTATTTGCGTCTGCAAGACTTGTATCCCAGGATAAGAAATTGAGAAAGGAATTTTTTCAAAGCGCAGAGAAACAATTGGGTCTGTTAAAAACAATAGGAAAAGTGCAAATGGAAAAGGAGTTAGAAAAAAGTTTGAAGTCAATATTAAAACGTCCCTCTATACTTGAGGAGAGTAAGGACGATTATCGAGGTGAGGAGAATGTGAGAGAACTGGTCCAAGAAGTACTTGATGAGTTGCGTTCTAAGCAAAGTACGATAGAAAAAGCCGATAAATAGATTCAATGAAAATTTATTTTGGGTTTGTAAATCCATACCGATATAATTTTTCGGGCTCGGAGGGATGCGTGACGATATTAGTGCTGAAAGGGGATTTCTGATATAGATTCGAATTGCCAAGCTTTAAAGTTTTCTACAATGGATGTTAGAGTATTCGACTTCTATTACATGTTATAGTTCTTAGAATCATAGATAGAAAATAAATCATTTAGTTTTAAGAGATTCGTCATTAGTATTTTCTGGCTCTTTTCTATAGGCAAACTTTAACCACATGGGCGTGATTAATGTTGTTATGGCTACCATAATGATTACCGTTGTGTAAATGTTTGAAGATAAGACTCCAGAACTTACCCCAATTCCGGCAACTATGAGCCCTACCTCACCCCTTGAAATCATTCCGATACCTACTTTCATGGCCTTTGATTTATTTCTCAAAAAAAATGTCGCTGGGAGTCCACAGCCTATTAATTTACTAAATATAGCAACAGATATCACAACTGCCGACAATATTAAAACATCTAAATTTACTCCAGTGAGATTAACTTGAGCTCCAATAATTGCAAAAAACAAGGGAGCAAATATTATCTCCAATTTATCAACATATTCCTCAACTCTCTTGATTATTTTTGTACTAGCTACGACCATCCCAACAGAAAATGCTCCCACTATAGGCGATAGACCTACAGACGCGGCTATAGCTGATGCTCCAAAAAAGGCCGCCGTTACAATACCTTCGATGCTTCCTTTTGCCTTCCATAACCTTTCTGTATTTACTATTCTTGGTATTATTATAATTGCTCCAACGAGTAACACAGCAAATATTCCTAGTATTTTTAGAATTAAAAATATAATATCAATAATATTTGGTGTCAAGTTACCGGTCTGCACCATGGTAACCACAACAGATAGAATTGCTATTGCGAGAATATCATCGACTATGGCTGCTCCTAAAATTAACTTCGCTTCTTTTGATTGCATCCTACCTAATTCATTTAGTACGGTAACCGATATCGCAATGCTTGTCGCAGTGAGTGCCGTGGCTATTAGAATAGCCTGTAGTCCCTCTAATCCGAATATTGTAAATACATAGTATCCTAAGAAGAAAGGAACAATAACTCCGCAAGCACCTATTGTAAAAGACGCTACGCCCCCTCTCAGAAATTCTCTTGGAGTAATATGAAGTCCTGCTATGAATAATATTACAATTCCTGCAATCTCACCCACTTGACGAACTGTTTCATTTAATATAACAAGTGGCTTCCCGTCAAAAATCGGAAATGAACCCAGTGCAAAAGGGCCCACTATTATTCCAGCCAGTAACTCGCCTAAGACAGCAGGGAGTCTTACCTTGTTGAATAGTTCGGCAAATATTTTTGCAGCAAATAGAAGAATAGCGAGTGAAATTAATACATGAATCAGAGTTCCCTGTTCTACTGCCAAATTTTGTAATTAATTGAAGCAGTAGATTTTATAAAAGTTGATTCGCGCCTCAGAAAGTTGAGCATCAGTTTTCTGTTTGCAAATATATGACCTCTTATTGTTAAAAGCATACATTCGTTGTATAGGCACGGAGGTTTGTGAATCATTTTTGACATGATTATTGTGTCCAACAAAGAGAAATAATTACTTTGGCATTATGATTGGTAAATTATATTAAACTTTAAATCTACCAATTTTAACTCAAGTAGATTTTACGAAATATGTTCTATTCAGTTTCTAAAACGACCTGCAAGTTATTTACATTCCTTCATATCTTGTAATTAAAGTGAGCTAAATTAGGATTCAGACGGAATTTAATACATCTAATTTGTCGTTTTATCTTTGATATCTTTGTCTTTATTTGTATGGTTTCCATTGCCATTGTTACCAATACCAAGATTGTTTGGATCTCGTGCCTTCAATATCTTTTCAACTTGACTATCGTATAGTTTTACCAAATCTGCAATCGTTACTATGCCAATAACTTTTTGGTTTTCATTTGACAAGACAGGCATTTCTTGAAGATCATTTGACGAAAGTCTAACTAATGCATGGTGCAGAGAATCAGACGTGTAAGCAAAAAATGGATCTTTTATCATTATGTTTGCTAGTTTAATAGACTTACGATATTCTTCAGGGAACTCAAAAAGTTTGTATTTATATACAACGCCCTCTAGTTTGTCATTTTCATTAACTACCATTATCATTCTGCTGCTATTTCTATTCAATATTTGTAGTGCTTCTTCTATAGACAGATCTCTTGAAAGCCTATTAATCGGATCTTTCATAACATCCTTTACAAAAAGATCGCTTAGTATGACGCGTTGATATTCCATCCTGTGGGCAGGTGAATCCGACCGGTTCAAAACCTGGTTTCGGAATATTGAATTATGTTGTCCTGACATAATGTATGCAATGAAGGTTGCCAACATCATTGGCGCCAGTAGTGCATATCCCCCCGTTAACTCACTTCCCATGATAATAGCGGAAATTGGAGTTTTTGCAGTAGCCCCAAAAAACGATACCATTGATACTATAATTACCGAAGTAACATCTATCCATGTAAATAGTCCCAATAAGTGGAAAGCTGTCCCAATAAATGCACCTAAAAGGCCTCCTATTACCATTGAGGGACCAAATACACCAGCACTGCCTCCAGAACCTATCGTAAGAGAAGTAGCCAATATTTTGAGGACTATTACAACTCCTATCATTGCCAAAGGAAACAGGAGATAGTCCTTGTTGATCGCTATTTGTAGCCATCCGTATGATGTTCCCAGAATTTGAGGGAACACTATTCCAATTATCCCTACCAGAACTCCGCCAATAGCAGGTTTCGCATACTTTGGAATTCGCATCCTGGTAAAAAAATCTGAAATCGTATAGAAGGTTTTAACATAACCTACGCTTACTACAGCGGAGATCAATCCAACGAGAGCGTAAAGAAGTAGCGATACAGGATGGGTATACTTCACAAGGTCGAGAGGAATGGTAAAGAGACGATCCCATCCAAAAACAAAACCAAATACTGTGTATCCAGTTACAGATGCCACTAAACCTGGAATTAACGCCCTAACTTCAAAATCTCTTCTGTAGAATACCTCGGCGCTGAAGACTGCCCCGCCTAATGGAATCTTGAATATGCTGCCGATACCTGCTCCCAGACCTGCAGCAACTGCAATTCTTCTTTCATCTTCATTCAGCTTAAATATTTTACCTATTAGAGATCCGAAGCCTGCTGCTATCTGGCCGGCGGGTCCTTCAGTGCCACCACTTCCGCCGCTTCCTATCGTAATAGAGGATGCAACCGCTTTGACAAGAGGAACTCTTGTTCGTATGTTGCCACTTTTGTGATGATATGCGTCAATGACTGCATCTGTCCCATGACCTTCAGATTCAGGAGAGAATTTTGTTGTAATTAATCCAACCAATAGTCCGCCTAATCCCGTAATCAAAGGAATCATCCATGGCTTCTCGATAAACAGAATATACCCTAGGTTAGTTTGAAATCCTCCTGGCAACGGAGGAAAGAATCCTGTTCCTAATCCGAGGAATAACCCAGTAAAAAGTTCAACAGAAAGAAACAACAACACTGCTCCTAGACCTGCCACAATACCTAATAGAAAACCAATCAGTATCCATTTCCTGAAATAACTAAAGTCTAAATTCCATTTCATACTTCTTACAGCTCTTACTGCTGATGCTATTTGGGAATAGTATGGAATGTCCGTTTTCATATCTTAAACCATCTTTAATCATTATTGGTTATTTATCCATTTAATTATTTTTTACAGTCTTCTATCATATTCATCCAATACTATTCTCCACAATTCTTACACTTCAACATAGAAGACGGAGTCAAAGTTAAAACAAATACGGATCATTTTCATACTTGTGCATATCTCAGGTTAAAGGACAAAAAGATTACCTAATCAAATTTGATATAAATTTTAGTTCCAGCGTCTTAGTTTGCCTTCAATAATAGTATACATTAGGGTAACTAAAAAAATTAAACCTGTAAGTCTGATTCATCATTGAATGATATTTGAATTGATTTATATTTTCATTTCTAGCTGATATCTATTTTGCAGTTTGAATTAATAGGTAAACCGGAGGGGTTAATGACAAATCTGTCACTAATTCGGGCCCGGAGGATTAACTGACATCGAGAAAGCCATATTGGAACTTATCGACAAGGCAAATCATGTAAACGACATTGTTTGCCCTCTTGCTCTATGAAATTAATAAAACTTAATTATATTCAAGCTCTGTTTAAATGGCTACATGAAGCACTGTCAAAGTTTGGATGCAGAGGCCGTAGCTCAAAATGGCTGCTAACAAGAAAATTGTAAGTGTAGTAGATGACGATTTAAACACTACTGAGCTCTTTCATATTGCTTTGTCTGAAAATATTGAAGGCATTTCTGTTGTTTCTTTTAACGACCCTGTCATTGCTCTAGAACACTTTGCCGCTAACAAAGATGTCTATGTCCTGGTAATAGCTGATTTAAGAATGCCTGGTCTGAATGGCTTGGAGCTACTGAAAAAGGTAAAGAGCTCAAATCCTAAGGTGAGGACAATATTGATGAGCGCCTATAACTTCGATGAGGATTTATTATTCTTAAAATATATGGAAGAAGGAATAATAGATTCATCAATTGACAAACCTGTTACCATGGACAGGTTATATCAAAGAGTAAGAGACGAATTGAATGCATATGACGCTGTAAAATGATTTAGAATGCTATTATAACAAAACCTAACTTGTTACTAGAGCTTCAATTACATGAAACTAAATAGCCGCTAATTATTATAGTGGTAGTGATGGTTGCATCAAAAGAACAACCCAAGTATTATGAAATGCATTTACTGGTTGGTATGATACCAACATCTTTGTGTTATTCAATGTATCTATAGTTGAAGCAGCCTGTCCATCTATAGCAGCCTTAAAACCCTTTAGATTAGCAAAAGACTCAGGAATTGTACTTTTATTTATATCAGAATCAGCGATCTTTTGCCCGTTACCATCCACATAGACAACACGTGTACTGTAATCTAAAGATGTAAGATTAAGTGATTGAAGTTCTTTATTTAAAACATTAAAGTCAATACTACCAGCCCACACTCCAGCAATAGTAGAGTTATCCATTAAGGAATACGTCGGAACGGCAATCTTTGCTGTTCTAGCACCAGAAGCAGCTGCAGTAGTGTGCACGTTTCCCAGATAGGTGTCATTTGTTTTAATTGCCCCTTGGAAATAATCTCTAAATGCAAAATTGTTCACGGCAAGAGTCTGTTGTATAGAATAAGGCTCGAGAAAATACATATTACCATTTGGCATAAGAAGGAAAATTTCATATAAATCATTATTGCTAGATAGTATGTTCTTAACTACTTGTCTTTTTTCTATGTCTGCATATTGAGGTATTCCATGTAATGTGTTTAATGTTTGATTAAGCAAGGATGCATAGGGAACATCTCTTACCTGTGGTAACTTGCTTGATATTTCAAGAATGGCACCTGCTTTTTGAATGCGATTTTCAAGATTCTTTGCCAGGACATTTGTAATTAGTGAAATGTTATTTTGTGTGCTGTTTGAATCGGTTGAGTTATAATCTGTATTGATACTGGCCTGAGCACTGAAAGGTTCAAAAAACTTATCCCCCAAATTTACAGTGCCAATGTTTAATGAGAGAATAATAAAAATTGTTAACAAACACAAGGTAGTAATTAATGACAAACCATTACCATAACATGTATCATATATGCAGTATTTTTATATTGCGGCTCATTTTATGGCAATTGAGCTCCTAAACTACAACATTTTACGTCATGATAAAGAATTATTTTCTAACCCTTAAATACGATAATTTAATTATACTGCAAGGAAGCTATCATGTCTACAACACAATTTACCTCAGAATCGCGTGGTCAATACAGCGCTAAGGGTTATTCAGCTGCAAGTGCGACCTCGCAGCTTGCTCCAATGGTTATATCAAGGCGTGAGCCGGGCGATCACGATGTTCAGATTGAAATTCTCTTTTGTGGTATCTGCCATTCTGACCTGCACCAAGTCCGAAATGAGTGGAGCGTGATGCCTACTGTCTATCCCTGCATTCCGGGACACGAGATAGTTGGTAGAGTCACCAAGGTAGGCTCTGCAGTCACCAAGTTCAAGCTAGGCGACCTTGCGGCAGTCGGCTGCCTAGTTGACTCCGACGGCTTTTGCCCTGATTGTCAAACTGGTCTTGAACAATTCTGCTCCCACCTGACTCTTACCTATAATTCGCCTGATATCTACTTAGGAGGCGTTACCTATGGAGGATATTCTGACAGCATAGTAGTTAAAGACCATTTTGTTCTTCATGTTCCACCCAACCTCAATCTTGCCGGAGTAGCACCTCTCCTCTGCGCTGGAATCACAACTTACTCGCCATTGCGACACTGGGGCGTTACTAATGGTAAGAAAGTCGGCGTAGTTGGTCTTGGTGGACTTGGACACATGGCTGTAAAGTTTGCACATGCACTTGGTGCCTATGTCATTGTCTTTACCACTTCAGAGAATAAGAAAGATGATGCAATTCGCCTTGGCGCTGACGAAGTTATCATATCCAATAATAAAGACCAGATGAAGAAACACACTCGTAGTTTCGACTTTATACTCGATACAGTTTCAGCTGAGCATGACCTCAACACTTACATACAACTACTTCGCCGTGACGGAAACATCACCCTTGTTGGCGCCCCAGACAAGCCTTACGCCCTATCAGCATTTGGACTTTTGTTCCAGCGTCGCAGCATCTCTGGTTCGCTCATAGGCGGACTCACCGAAACTCAGGAAATGCTTGACTTTTGTGGTAAACATAACATTACGGCAGATGTTGAAGTTATTCCTATCCAGAAGGTAAACGAGGCTTACGATAGATTGCTCAAGTCAGATGTAAAGTATCGGTTCTCTATAGATATGGCGTCTCTTAAATCTGAGTAAAAAATATCGCGACTTACCCGCATGCAGAATTGATTAGCAAACACAAGGTGACGGACACGGACGTCGGGAATCGAATTGTTAACAATTCGGATCCACATCAGACGCAAGCATCATTTGAACGAGTAAAAATTGTTTCTTCAGACACAGATATAGAGTAGATCAAATGATCCTTCTTTCTGGTTTTTTACGCATCCAATGGTCTAGACTGACCATTAAGACTGAGG
>JALYLJ010000222.1 GCA_030774295.1 Thermoproteota archaeon | reverse complement strand
CTGGCATAGAGAGACTGGATTGCATTCTCACATCCATACCCATCAGAAAAAAATAGTCGCTTCCCTCACAGCAATAGCGGTATTTGGTCTTGTCCTAGGATTTGCTCATGAAGAAGAATTTGTTATTCTTTCACTCGCTGTGGGTGGAGTTAATCCAGTATTATTGATGTTAGCCTACGCATTTTCTGTTGCTGCATCATTGATAGGAATTACAGTCTTATGTGTAAAAGTATATACACGCATCCAGCACCGCATTATTCCTTACTTAAAATATCTACCCAAGATTAGTGCCTTGGTGTTGGTCATTATGGCTGTAGGATTTGCAGTGGATCTATTTTGATTTTCTTTAATATTAAAGGGCAGCTAACTAGTTTAGTAAATAACTGATTAAAAATATTTACCATCTTTTTGTATACTATTGCCCTTATTTATCCTAATAATGCATCTAAATCAAAAGACTAAAGTTAGTGCGGAACGAGTGCCAATTATCATTGTTATTACATCTCACCAAAAGTTCGTTTGTCGTCACAATTGTTCTGATTTTGACCTACACTATTTTGGTACCTACATTTATTCGGATTTCGGCGCAAGAGTCATCGCCGCCCCAAAATTTCATCACATATGAAAAAAATAGCAACCTCATTCAAGAGTTCAAACTTCCTGTAAAGGAGAGGGGTTTAAAGGGAATCATTACAGACAGTGAGCAGAATGTATGGGTTTACCATGCGACCACCAACAATAGCACAATAATAAAAATGTCTGAAGAAGGTCACAATTTTACAAACTATAATATTCCTGGTAACACTGTTGTTGACAGGGCCGTCATAAACCTTGCAGGAGGGCAGTTACTATTTGATAGAACCAGTAATGTAATTTGGTTTACTGACGCTAGAATAAATTCGCTCGGAAAATTAGACATAAAAACCAGCAAGATAGAATTATTTTCTCTTCCGACTAGCAATTCTGGAATAATGGGATTGGCTCTTTCACCAGATAAAAAATTTGTATGGTTCACAGAGATAACGGGAAATAAGATAGGAAGTTTGGCTATTGAAAGCAAGCTCATTACTGAATATCCAACAGGAGATAACAGCGGACCCACCTTACTTACTTTCGATAGTAAAGGTGTTTTGTGGGTTACCCTTTCATATGCTAATAGCATTCTGAGAGTTGAACCATGGTTACTAATTCCTGGAAGCAAGAGTATTGGTATGTATTCAATTCCCTTAGAAAAGCCAGATTTTTTCTCCCCATTTGGTGTAGCAACTACACAAGTAAATGGTATTGAAAAAATTTTTCTATCAGACCATGGTTCGAGCAGAGTTATTGTCTCAAATATTAGTTCTGATCTGAAGAATTATACCTCTTATTGGACGTCGCCATCAAGGGCACTTCCAATGGCACTTCCTAGTCAAGTCGTGTCAGATAAAGCTGGGAACATCTTTTTTGCAGAACATGGTGGTAACAAGATAGGTAAAATTTCCACAGACAATGGGATGACAGAATTTGATATTCCCACGGGCCCTCTCGCCACTTCGTTATTCTTGACAGTATCTGAAGACGGTAAGCGTGTTTGGTTTACAGAATGGGAATCTAACAAGATTGCATATCTTGACAATACTATTCAAATTCCACTCACTATAGCGGTCAGAAACAATGAGAGTGCAGCTACTGGTTCCGATATGAAACCAATAATTCTAAGGCAAGACGACTCTCATTCTGTTAATGTAAGATTAACCCTAAACAATAACGTTTCCTCCGTGGTATTACCAAATGTTACTGAACTCTCCGTAGTAGGTATGACCGACGCAGGACTTAAAGGAATTGTATATTCATCAAAACCTGAGCGAGTTAATTTGACGGCAGTTCCAGAGGCGGATGTGAAAATAGACCTAACCGTTGAATCAGAGGAGGCAGTAAGTGGAAACTATACAACTATGATACGAGCTTCATTTCTAGAGAAAGATGGACTCACGGTATCTCTGCTGTATCCTCAATTAATAAAATTGGACGTTCCCAATAAGCCCGTAGTAGCTAGCAAGACAGAGAATTTTCAAAAGTTTTTATCAGAAAATCCTAGGTCAGAACCATTAGGATTACCTTTTATGGGCTTGATTAGAACAGGTGCTATTGCGGTGGTAATATTGCTGGTAGGATACCTATTGTATCGCAAAGTCGGTAAGAGAATAAAATTCAAAAAAGGATAGGAAGACGCACTAAAATTATTATGCTAGGATTTTTTACATTTGTAAACTACTCTACTTTAATATCTCTAATCCTATTTGAACACGAAATGGTCAGTAAAAAAGATAAAAATCACAGTTATTTCTCTGTTGGCCGAGGAAGAAGAAAGAAAAATCTTATTATGATAATTATACCGATAGCGATTGCAGTGATTATTACGCTACTTCTCTCGGGTTCTATGTCAGGTGTTCCACCATCTAAAAATAAAATGGTATTACATAATCATGTTACTCTGAATGTCACATACAATGGTCAAACTCAAATGGTTCCGCAAAATATAGGAATTGCAGAGGACTCGTTGTTGTACGGAGACCGTTCTTTAGACAAGTATGGAATGGAAGGGATGTCACCGTTGCATACACATGACGCTAGCGGAACTATCCACGTGGAATCTAATACAAAAAGAGAATTTAGGTTGGGAGAATTTTTAGATATATGGAAAGGTTTGGATGTTAATGACAAAACAGTTCAGGTCACTGTAAATGGAAATCCAGTTTCTGATTTTAGAAACATAATCCTAAATGATGGGGATTCAATTAGTTTGAATATTTCATAAATCTAGAATTATAATATATTCTATCATAGCTACGTAACTTCAGCCAGGACAATGGAGTATAGGTATCCCAAAAAAGTATCATAAATATGGAAGTTTGAATGAACTTCTTCACAAACCACGAGCAATAAATTTAATTACAGTCTATTTAAACAGTCAATAATTTTGCAGTTTATGGGCCTGAAGAGCCAAGAAATTTCCGGCCACAGATTCTAACAGTTTTAAGTGCTAATAACCTTTTAAAATTAAGTCCTGTCTACTGAAAGCATTCTAGTTAACTTCATCTAAATTATCCTTTTTTGATACCGTAAACTGTATCAATAAAGACAAACTCTAGTTTGGGCCCAAGGGGGTGTGAATTGTTATTGACACATATTTTGGGCCCAGTGGTTTGCGAATCAAAGTGCATGTTTTTTTAAACTTGTTGCCAAGAATACAAGTTAAGCTCTGGGAGTGGGATTCGAACCCTGCATGTATTAGGGTTCACCTATATTCTATTTAGCTTTTTGTTTTAATTTGGTATTCCTATTCTAGTTACGTTATGACTTAGACTTGACCACTTTCTCATCCATCGCAACAGGGCGATTATGGATTCTACTAATTCACTCAGAGAAACTAAAAAGCCTAAATTTGATCAATCTGAAAAATCAGATTTGTCCAGATGGTAAGATGTGAATCCTTTTGTTATCTCACGCAGTCAATCTTATTTCCTTCCAACAGTTGTCGTAGTAGGATTCACAAGCTCTACTGTGTTGGGTTGCCTTTAGCCTTGATTTGTCCCCTTATCTCTCCGTCTGGATGATCTTTCGTCATAATGTTAACATATGTCTCATTAGTGCCCATTGCGGACTGCAGAGCAGATAGAGCTTTTCCTTTCAGGGAACCTACAAAGTCAGAAGCAGTAAAGTTTCCTTTAATTGTGACCGCTCCCGATGTTTTAGTCTTCTCACCTGTTTTTAACAAATCAACTATTGGATCACCATTTTCTCCGCTTTTTCCTGTGTGTATCTGAGCACCTGAAACATCTGTTATTCCAGTTATATTGATCTTGGATGTTATTGTATCATCCTTTACTTTGAATGTGGCCACACCTTCTGCTGTTGAATTTACGGGTGGGACTTCATTATTTGCATCGAGTTTTGCCCTAAATTTGTTTTGTGCATAGGTAAAATTCGAGTATGCAG
>JALYLJ010000221.1 GCA_030774295.1 Thermoproteota archaeon | reverse complement strand
GGTTAAAAAACATAGAAGACGCATTCTTTGCCACCGAAAAATACTCCAGCTTCAGATCAATTATTAGCCCTTCTGAGTAGAATATCGTTTAAAAAAAGACAATATTTTAAACTGATGACCTGATTACTTTAAACTAGTCTATCCTGCTTAAACTATTGTAAAACATGCCGAAGGGTGTCAGAATGAAGTTTCATTCATCGTTCGCCTAAATCCTTTTTTAGAATGTGTGTTTCTTGATTTAGCATGGACGTAACGCAGAAATAAAGGTACGGTGATTTGACATCTTTGAATTAAATTTGATGCTCTCAACCTTATTTATTTGATTGAATAGCAAATATCATCAATTGAGTCTTCGTCCAACAATTTCCAAGAATTTAGCAAGACACTTGGGTATCAGGAGCAAAAACCTTTAGAGCAGGAAGAAGCCGCTGTAAGTCAGTACACTATATACTATGGAAACCAGAGTCATGGAAAAAATTACTAATTTGAAATACATATAGATATGAAATTTTATATAACCATATTATCATTGACGTATTGAAAAGCAGGGAGGATGTAGTATTGGAATTAACAAACAAAGAAAAATATTGTCAGTCTAATCCAGAGAAATTTGCGCATAGTAATATAAGCACCTTTATGAAAAAACATGGATTTAAGAAATACCAGGATCTAATAAAAAAATCTATAGAAAATATTGGATGGTATTGGGATTCCGTTAATGAGGATCTTTCCCTAAAATGGTTTGAAAAATATAATGCTGTATTTGATTCAGGAGAAGGAATAGAAAGGACAAAATGGTTTATCGACTGAAAATGCAACATAATAAGTAATGCGATTGATAGACACCTAAATGAGGATCCAGAAAAAATAGCATTTATCTTTGAAAACGAAAAAGGACAAACCAAAAGCTTTTCCTATGCAGAAGTTGATTATCATATTTCAGCTTTAGCTTTGGCTCTGAAATCAGAGGGAATAAAAAAAAGAGACGTAGTCGGAATATATCTTCCAATGATTCCTGAAGCAATTTTTGCTATTTTAGCGTGTTCTAAAATTGGCGCTGTACATAACACTATCTTTTCTGGTTTTAGCAGTGGAGCCATTGCCACTCGTTTATATGATTTAGAGACGAAGATACTATTAACTTGCAACGAAATTGAAAGGAGAGGAAATAAGATAAATCTTCAAGACAATTGGTCGTTTGCCTTGGAACAAAACAAATTATCCAAAATAATAGTAGTCGATCAAAAGGAACAAAATAATAATAAATCAGGAAAGTTGATTGATTATCAAAATTTCGTTTCAAAATTTTTAGGACATAAGTGTAATACCGAGATAGTGAATTCGGAGGATCCTTTATTTATTTTGTACACTTCTGGAACTACCGGCAAGCCGAAAGCAGTACTTCATACCCATGGAGGATTCATGTTGGTTTCTGGTCAACAAACACACTATGTCATAGACATGAAAAAGACGATGTTTTGTTTTGGTATGCAGATATTGGTTGGATAACGGGTCAGACTTGGGCAGTTTATGGAAGTTTAATTACCGGCGGAACATCGCTCTTCTATGATGGCATACTTACTTATCCTACGCCTGATAGATGGTGTAAAGTTATCAAGAAGCATAATGTATCTATATTTGGTATCGCACCGACATCAATCAGATTGTTCATGAGAGATAACAACAAATTCACTTATATAGAAAGTTATGATTTTCGAACATTAAGAATTTTAACCACTACTGGTGAACAGATAAATAGAGAGGCATGGATTTGGTATTTTAACAAAGTTGGCAAGGGTAGATGTCCACTAATCAACCTTTCGGGGGGAACCGAAATCGGTGGTGCAATACTAAGTACTACGTTTTTGGAATACATGAAACCATGTTCTGTTGGATTCCCCATTCCAGGTTTTTATGCAGCAGTATTTGATGATCTGGGTAATGAGACAACAAATGGTTTTTGGTTATAAAGAAACCCTGGCCCTCCATGACTTGTGGATTATCAAATGGGTCAGACAAATTTATTGAAAATTACTGGTCAAGATACAAAAACATATGGTTCCATGGCGACATAATAGAAATTGATTCTGATGGGTATTGGTATATTACTGGAAGAATTGACGATGTAATTAAAGTTTCAGGACATAGACTTGGAAGCAATGAAATAGAAAATATTCTAATGTCAAATGAA
>JALYLJ010000220.1 GCA_030774295.1 Thermoproteota archaeon | reverse complement strand
GAGTACGCCTCTCATGAATACGAATATGGAAAAATTGTATTGCATTAAATAAAGTCTATTTGAAGCTGTGAATATCGAGTACTTCACCGAAAACTAGAAGATTGTTCCATAAGATTCTACACATAGATTGTGTAGCTAGTGATGTAGTGCTTCACAATAGCAAATCTTCTATGAATCATGGTTTTGTGTAATCAACCCAGAAGTCTGATGTACATCAAAATTTGTGTCAAATTGTAATTTCTACCAAAAGCCGGTATAAAGTAATCCCCTGATATGTATTAGAGTAACAAAAGCCGTTATAAAGCCGGTATAAAGCCGGTATAAAGCCGGTATAAAGCCGGTATAAAACAGATGCGTTTATTAATTAATCCACTTATAGACTCACTACAATGTCAGATAACAAAAAAGACGGAATAATTCGAGAATGACGACAATGAAGAAGGATTTATTAGAATAAAGGAAGTTACAAAAAAGAACTTCTGTTGCATAGATAATCGCTGTCTTTTGTTTGCAAAAATTATGGCCTTTTCTTCTAACATTTTTCCTTGTATTCCTGTGAATCTAAAATTTTGCTATCCTTGTCTTATATCCGTACCTTGTTATAGGAGCTCTCATAGCATTCATAAATAGCGTCGACGGGTCTAGTTCCGATTCTTCTGATAACTTTTTTCTGGACAATTTTCTTATTCACATTATTATTTGTGAATCCTACATAGAGGTACGGGCCCGGAGGGCTTCGATCCCTCGACTTCCGGCTCTCTTTGTTAAGACTTAGAAGGCAGGCGCTCTATCCAAGCTGAGCTACGAGCCCATGAGGCATTGCATCATTTGCAAATCCTTTGCAAAAAGGAAATAAAATATTGACTTATAAACTGTTCAAAAGTTCAGGAGCAAAAAGAATTACCAATAACTAGGTTTATGGTTCCAGTTCTAGTTATAAAGTTGGCCTTAAGCAAAAAGGACGCCAGTTTCAAAAAAATGATGTTTTGTTATCAAACATTTAGACAAATTTCACTTGCTATTTCAGATGACCTCTACCATTTTGTGACTTTTACAACTTCGAATGCTTCGGCATATTTGGCATCGACTTGATATCCTCTAAAAGAACATCTACCGATAACCGCAGGTATCCAAATCTCTCCGCAACGGATAAATTGAGATTGAAAACACTCAAGTGCATTTTTCTTTATATCTATTGTTTCAGTGATGTCTACAAATAATTGTGGTCTAAATGAATTTTGTGTAATGCCTCCTGGTATCGTAGTTTCATACATAAACAAGTTATTCTGGTTTCTACAAGCTGAAATCACACTGCTAGTTAAAATTTGATGATCTTGATGAGAATCACCGTGCCATTGCGTGAAAACCGAATCTGGTTTGTGTTCTTTAATCAACGAATCAATCAAGGTAACCAATTTTCTACCAAACACCATCTGTTCCGGAGACAGGTCAAGAAATATTGGAGATTTACACCCCATTACTTTAGCTGACAACATTGATTCTGACTTTCTTCCTTCTTTGGTATCTGACTTTACAAAATTTGGTAACGTAGCTATGACTGGCTGAACGTTATAGCCCATGGCAGAAAGTTTAGCAATAGTACCACCCATGCCAATTTCAAGGTCATCTGGATGTGCTCCAAAAGCTATTATTGTTTTAGATTCCATACAAACAGATCAAGATTGTTTTCCTATTTATGAACTGTTAATGGCATGCGGAATCAACCTGGCACCTCTCAGTTCTCTGAATCTTCGGTATTCCTTGTCGACCTCCATTGCGGACATCAATATCTTGCTTTTTATTGATTTTGACGACTGCAGGAACATCTTTGTGTCCTTGGGTAAACAATGTCCTCCTACTCCATCGCGAGGTTCAAGAATTTTTACATTCCATTTTGTGTTTAAGGAATCTCTAAGTTCTCCAAAGTTAATATTATTGGCCTGACAGTAGAGATACAAATCCTCGGAAAACGCAATTTGCAGATACCTGTCTGCATTTTCGATTATTTTAGTCAGTTCTGCAATTTCTATTTCAGATACAGGGTGCATAGGAATACCAAGATCGACAGCTGTGGTTTGAGCGCTTCCGCTTGTATTTTCACTATTTGTGTTGTCGCTAAATTCAAGTGCTTCATTATTCCTGTCGTAGAACTGAAGTGCTGTCTTTAGACAACAGTCACTTACTCCACCAATTACTCTGACTTGATTAACCCCGTGGATTTCTTCTTCAAGGGCATACCAACGGTGAGGAACATGTGCCACGTGAAGTCTGTGGTTTAGAATTTCAAAAATTTTCTTTGAAGTTCCTTTTGGTACAGTACTCTCTATGGAAACAAGGGAACCGTTCTTTGCTTCTTTAGAGATTTTTCTTGCTAGCTCAAAAAGACCATCTACATATGGTGTATATTCGTCTTCGGGATCGTGCGTAGAAACGCACAAGATAAAAACATCAATGTCATCAAATTGTTCAATACTTTTAATTCCATAGTTTTTCTCGGCCTGCTTCATTCTTTCCGAGTTCATATCATATCCATATGTTTCGAAACCTCTTTGTTTCACATATTTTGCAACAGGCAAACCTAATTGCCCAAGACCTATAACCAAAACTTTATTGATTTGAAATCCTAATTCTGAGTGCATTTTTGCTGATACTAAAGATTCATAATATAATTATTAAAGGCTTGAGATAGAATAAAACGTAAGTTAATTACTAAAGAAATTTCTATTTTGTTCATATAGAACTATTTGTATAAACTTGTGATATATTGATCAGCATAGTTAATTTTTGGCCCCTCTGTTTTTTGCCGAAGCTTTAGTCAAGTTACTTGCTAGATATAAATAATCAAGGTAGAATAATAGATATGTGATAAGAATTGGTTTAATAGGCAAAACAAACACTGGAAAAACTACTTTCTTTAACTCGGCCACTTTGGGAAATGAGGAAATAGCAAATTATCCATTTACAACAAAAAAACCAATTCATGGAAATGCCCACGTAATTACCTTGTGTGTTCATAAGGAATTTGGAGTTGTTGACAATCCAAGAAATTCTCTCTGTCAAGACGGATGGCGATTTATTCCTGTAGAACTGATAGACCTTCCCGGACTCATAAAAGGTGCTTGGGAAGGTAAAGGTCTTGGTAACCAGTTTTTATCTGTTGCCGCACAATCTGATGTCTTACTGCACATTGTAGATGCATCAGGAAGTATTGACGCATCTGGTAAAATCGCTGAAGCTGGCGTCGGAGACCCAATTGCGGATGTATCAGATATAGAAGAAGAGCTAGTACTATGGTATTTGAAATTATTTGAGGGAAATCGAGAGAAAATATCAAGAATGACCAACACCGGTATGGACACGGCTCGTGCTGTTACTGAAATATTTGGCGGTATTGGAGTAAAAGAATGGCACGTAAGAAAATCAATAGCTGAAAATAATCTTGGCGACAAGAATATACATGAGCTTGATTCCGAAGAAAGTCGAAAATTTGTTTCTACCCTTAGGGAAATATCAAAACCTTCACTAATCGTAGCAAACAAGATAGATCTTCATCCGGCTGCAGAAAATTTCAAGAGGCTTCGTGAACACAATAAGCATATGTTTGTAATTCCTTCGAGTGCCGATGCTGAACTTACTCTGCGGAGAGCACAGAACAGGGGTTTGATAAAATATTCTCCTGGAGATGAAATCTTTGATATATTTGAAAATACAGTTCTGAATGAAAAACAAAAGTGGGCACTCAATTTCATTAGAAAAGATGTGTTAGGTGAGTATCTTAGAACGGGAGTACAGTTTGCATTAAACATTGCTGTTTTCAAGTTATTAAACATGAACGTAGTTTACCCTGTTTCCGATCCAAACAAGTTGTCCGATAAAAAGGGTAACGTACTTCCAGATGCCTTTCTTATGAAAAATGGTTCCAGTGTACAGGATCTTGCAAGTGAGATACACACGGAATTATCCAAAGGTATTGTTTATGCGGTCGATGTTAGAAACGGTTTAAGATTACCTGGTGACTATCAAATAAAAGACAGAGATGTACTGTCTATAGTTTCAACGATGATAAAAAAATAAGAGACGAGAAAAGAAATGAAAGAAATGAATAAAAGTGAACGAAATGAAAGAAAAGGAAACAGTGTATCAAATCAAATAATCTTGCAACTTGATTATGATAGTAATTGAAATTGTAATTCAAGTGTCCAAAAATAACTAGATTAGGATTCTTTTTTGTAGTCACTTAATACGTCTCTATATCTTACGTCCCTATAGGCAATGTACTTTACATATTCGCCATAGGTCATCTCTAGACTGCAGAATTGACACTTTACAAAGCTAAAATCATCTGAAAGCTCGGCAGGTTTCCTGCAATCTGGACAAACTATCTTCATAATATCTTTAACCAAAAACTGGCAAATAAGCGTTGGCCGTCTGACCGAATTATCATGTTATATTGCTTTTACTTGCTTTACGATAGGCTGTCTTGCCTTTCGGAACACCCTAAATCCACAAATACACTTTATTTCAGGGAGTTTAGAGAGTTCTTCGTTAGAAACAGGAGTACCGCATCGCATGCATTCGTAAATAACACTTCCTACAGAGTTTTCATTTGAGATAGTGCTAGTGTCGCCTTCTCCAGTATTTTCGCTTGCCACAATCACTCTCTTATTTCATTGAAATTTAATTGTTTTTCTCGATTTTCCAAATAGGTTCTATATTTGAGTAGAATGAACCATCAATACATTTGGCCGATTCAGCTCAAGTCAATGATTTCTTTATTGCTATCTGCATTTCTTTTATGCTGGCATTAAAATTTCTCGGGTCACTTTCCAATCTTCCACCAGAAGCAAATTCATGTCCGCCGCCTTCAACGAGAAACGACGCTACTTTATTACATGAAATTTTGTCTGTATTCCTTCTGATGCTTACTTTTCCCTCCTTGTTAAAGAGCATAACTAGGTCAATTTTCATTTTGGAGAATATTTCATTGGCAAAAAGGCTTGCTTGAACAAGCGGGTATGTAAAAACAAATGCCACGTCAAAAGAGTTGGTTTTCTTAATTACTAGTGTATTAAGGGACTTGCATTTTTGAAAGTCACTTAATTTGGCGAATTTTATGTAATCAAGCTGCATTTCATGGTCCCATAACACTCCTATCGATGCTTTTCGAACTAGAGATTCAAGTTTTTGTCTGGATCTTGAACTATTTCGGTAAAAATGGATTAATTCAGAAACTCTGGAATCATGATTCTTGACATCCGTCATAAAATCAGAGATATGCGCTATTAGTTTTAGCTGTTTTGCAATTTTGCTCTTGTTCATGAGTCTATCATACATGATCTCAGTTGCACATTTCTTTCCAGTGGAATCGTGATACAATTTAATCAATTTTCGAATTGACGAAAGGCTTTGTCTGTGCCAGGGATGATGATCGACCCAAATTATAGACCACCGTCTCGTTCTCAGATACCAAATTGTATCTATGCATAATTGTGATACTCTCTCATCATTTATGCCAAGATCAGAAATAATCACAAGTCCGCCTACAGCCTTCTTTGCTTCACCTTTCAGGTAATCAAACATTCTTTTGAAGTAAACTAGACCGTAATTATAGAAAGAAATATGAGCACCAGGATATTTTATCAAGGCAACAGAAGCAGAATACATGCCGTCAATATCGGCTTCATGTGAGCATATTATTACACGCATTATTCAAAGTGAGTTTGAACTGAATATGTATTTAGTGACTCATCATTATCTCAATTTGGCATCTAGTAATCCATGAAAATCATAAACCGTTAAGAACAGTTGCACTAACGCCGAATTAGGTCAAATTCATGATGAAAAGAGCTCCAAGAATAATTTTATATTTAATAGAATCTGTCAGATAATACATTACGGATTATGTACTACTCCATTGAAAAAAGAATAACTGCTAGGACGGTATATCTCATAGTTTTTTACATATCCGCTATTATGATGACCGCTATTACCTTCTATGCGCTGTACCAGAGTATTATTGAATTTGCTGCCACTGGTAAAATAGTGATAGGAGAAATTCTCGTAAAAACAGAATTTCCATTTAAGGGACTTTCAAAGCTAGTTACCTACCTGATGATTGTTTCTGTAGTTTCATGGTACTGCGTTACCAAACTTGGTGGTGACAAAGTCAAGGAAATCTCCCCAGCTCTGCGTTCTATCTTCCAGCTTATCGTCTTGGCAATCGTAGTTATTTCGCTATACGAATTTGTTTATAATTTTGTTGTTTGGAGTTCACTAATAACTATCAATGCACTTGGTGGAAGCATAAATTTGGACAGTCTTAGTATCGCGTATCCCAACCCTCAAACCCCTTGGAATTTGGTATTTGCTACCAAGATGTCGCTTGCAGCATTTCTAATATCTTCGCATGGGTTTTATATTATTTCAAAAAAGGGCAAGACATAGCTCGAAAATACACTAATTATGAACGCATGCAAAGCAAAGCAATGGAACACGGTAAACTTTAGGCAAAGTTATATGCCCGTTTTTTACTCACAGAATATAGTAAGATGGCTTCTACGGACAATTCTAAAGACCAAATTTCAGCTGAACAAAAAGTTAACGAGATGGTTCAACAATCAAAAATTCTTGAAGCTTATATGAACGATATTTTAACAAAAGAATCGACAGTTAACAGACTAATTGCAGAAGCCCATCTGGCATCTGAGGCAATTCAAGAATTATCGTCTTCAGCTAAGCAGGAAGAATCTCTTGTCCCAATTGGAATTGGTATTTATCTTAAAGTGTCTGTCCCTGCAGTAACTAATCTTCTTGTTAACGTAGGCTCAGGCGTTACTATTGAAAAGTCGAAAGAAAACACAAAGAATTATGTAGAATCAAGAATCAAGGAATTTGAGCTTGCATCAAAACAACTGCAATCACAGAAAGAGCAGGTAGCGTTACGTATGAATCAACTCCAAAACGAAATAAACTCTGAAATTCAAAAATCACAACACCCTCCAGCTTAATTACATTCAGGTTGTTCTCCGTTTGTTTGAAAAGTTAAAAAAAATATTCTCTGAAACCGCAAAGAGTCTTGGTCAAAAATCAATTTCTAAAAAAGAGTTTGACACTATCTTTGACGAATTGCAGTTAAGTCTAATGGAAAATGATGTAGCTCAGGAAATTGTAGACGAGCTGACATCCAAAATAAAAACCGAAATACAGAATTTGAAATTGGAGCGATCAGAAAATTCAGAGCAGGTAATAACAACAAAATTATATTCTTTTCTATCAGATTTATTTTTATCAACAAATAACAAGACAGATATCATTCAATCCATACTGGAGAAGAAGAGATCCAAAGCAGGACCATATTCTATTATCTTCCTTGGTATCAATGGGACAGGAAAGACTACTACCGTTGCAAAATTCTGTAAATTGTTGAGAGATCATGGTGTATCGGTCGTGCTGGCAGCTGCAGACACGCATAGAGCTGGGGCTATCGAACAGATAACACATCATGGTAACAATCTCAATGTTAAAGTAATCTCACAAAGATACGGAGCTGATCCATCTGCTGTCGCAAGGGATGCTTTGGAGCACGCTCGAAAGAATTACATTGACGCTGTATTAATAGATACAGCTGGTAGGATGCAGACTTCTAAAAACCTCATGGAAGAAGTTAGCAAGATAATACGAGTTATAAAGCCGGACATGAAAATATTCGTTGGTGATTCCTTAGCAGGTAACGATACTGTTAACCAGGCAAGAGAATTCTTTGAGTACACTAATTACAATGGTTCCATATTGACTAAAAGTGATGCTGATTCCAAAGGTGGGGCAGCTATTTCAATTGCTTATTTGACTCGTAAACCCATTTTGTATCTAGGAATAGGACAGGGATATGATGACCTGGCTGAATTTGATTACGACGCATTTCTTGATTCAATTTTCAAAGACAGATCATATGAAAAAACCAGCGGCGACAACCTGAAAGAATTAAAAGATGACATTTTAGAACAAGAAACTTTGAACGATGTTCCCAAAACAGAATCACAAACTGATAAAGGTACTCTTGAAACTTTAATCCCTGATACCAATAAGACTGTCGAATCTGATCAGTTGCTCCCATCTTCTACAATAGCAGCGACAACTAATCCTATTGAAAATGACAAGGAGTTTGGTAGAAGTGAATTTAATAATGTTGGGAACGAGAATCCAATTACAAGTAATAACAAGGACAAAATTGAAGATCAATTAGTAAAACAGAAAAATGAAATAAAAGCAAAAAAGGGATCCTTTTTAAGATTTTTCAAAGAGAAAGATGACAAACAAGACGAAGACCAAGATAATACCAATAAAGTTAAACAAAATGAAGGTGCGGATATGCAAAGAAAAAAAGATAAAGAAACAGGTAAGAAAGTCGCTGAAAGCAAAAGTGAAGATGAAGTAGTATATTTAACTGATGATGATATAGATGATCTCACTAAATAAGAAATATCTAACCAGCATTGCAGATTTAAGTGAGGAAGAGATCCTCAATCTAATTTCTTATGCAATTGAATTAAAAAAGAATCACCATCATGGTAACAATAATGTGGAAAAACAATCATTGGCGGGCAAAACGCTTGCATTGATGTTCGAAAAACCCTCAACTAGAACGCGCTTGAGCTTTGAAACTGCAATGTTTCAATTGGGTGGTAATACCATTTATCTGAATTCTAATGATCTTCAGCTATCCAGAGGAGAATCAATCCAAGATACTGCAAAAACCATATCATTGTACGTTGACTGTTTGGTGGCAAGAGTTTATTCCCATGAAACAATAGTCGAATTGGCACAAAATTGTAAAATTCCCGTAATTAACGGATTATCTGATTTGTATCATCCATGCCAAATCCTGGCTGATCTGATGACAATATTGGAATATAAGAAGAGCTTTAGAGGATTAACGCTTTCATGGATAGGTGATGGGAATAATGTTTGTAATGATTTACTAATTGGATGCGCAAAAATGGGACTGAATATTAAAGCTGCAATTCCAGAAGGATACGATCCGCCATTAGAGATACTTAAGATAGTAACACGTGAATCTAAATTAAAGGCAACAGATTTTACTATTCTAAGAGATCCCATAGAAGCAGTAAAAAATGCCGATATTGTGGTAACAGACACTTTTGTTTCAATCGGGAAGGAAAAAGAAGATGAAAAGAGAAGATCGACTTTTGTTCCAAAATATCAAGTAAACGGCAAATTAATGAGCTACTCAAAGGACGACGCAATTTTTATGCACTGTTTACCTGCAAAAAGGGGTCAGGAAGTAACATCAGAAGTGATAGATGGAAGTAAATCTGTTGTTTGGGATGAGGCAGAAAATAGATTGCATGTTCAAAAATCACTGTTGCAAAGTTTGCTCTCCTACTGATATTTGATGTCGGAGAAGAAATGGACCATGACTTTTCTTTGAGATAAATAACCAATCCTAATAATTTCTGGTACTTGCCAATGTGAAAATTATGTCATCGCTCGTGTTTACTGCTACTTAAGATTTGAATGTGTCATTATACGCTCTATTGTATTTGTTATGTTCTCTTTTACAAGATCTATAGTTTCTTTCTTTTTCTGAACATCATTTGAATATCTTTGTAGTAGTAACTTGCGTTTCCTTATTATTCTAGACTGTTCTTTTGGATTTGGAGAACCTTCAGAATGGCGGACTCTTATAGATCTCTTGGAGTCAATCTCTCTTATTGTTTTGACTAGTTTATCTACAGTGATATCGGCTTTCACTTTCGACAGGATATCTTTAATATCTCTACTTGATAAAGACCTGAAAGGGATCTCGTCATTGTTACTTATCGATAGACTAACTAGCGCTCCAACCAATTTGTGAGCGGTTCTAAAAGGTACTTTGTATCTAGTAACCAATACTTCGGCAATATCTAGAGATATAGCATAACTTTTGTCTGACGCTCTTCTCATTACATCTTTTTTTACTATTAGATACTGAATGATATCATTCATAATATCTAGTGACGAGACTACTAATTCGACAGAGTTCCAAAATGGAATCTTTGTATCCTGTAAATCCCTGCTATAGCCCGAAGGCAGTGATTTTAGTATAGTCAAAATGGTTGTGAGATTTCCAATCACAATTGCCGTTTTGGACCTTGTTATTTCAAGTGGATCAGGATTCCTCTTCTGTGGCATGGCGCTTGATGTTGATGCATGTCTATCACTGATTTCTATGAAACCGAACTCTTGGGAGGACCAAATAATAAAGTCTTCGGAAATTCTGCTCAACGTTATCATTATTGAAGCCATATTAGATACATACTCTATCATGAAATCTCTTGAAGATGTTGCGTCTATCGAGTTAGATATTATATTATCAAAACCTAGCAGTTTTGCCGTCATATTTCTATCAATTGGTAAAAGTGATCCTCCAATTGGACCGGCACCTAATGGAGATTGATTTAACCTATCATATAGCGAAAACAATCTATCTATCTCTCGTATCAGGCCATCAGAATATGATAGCAGATA
>JALYLJ010000219.1 GCA_030774295.1 Thermoproteota archaeon | reverse complement strand
TCGCTATATTGTGGGCTCTTGCATAGCTAATTACACAATCAAACATTTGTGGATGCTTATCGCTGTTACCCACCTCTGAAGCATAATTGACATAAAGGAGCTTATCAACCACCAGGTAAAGTTCCTTATCCAACGCACTTTGTTATAAGTCCGGAATTATATATCCTTTACAAGATTTCAGTTCCGATTGAATATCCAGTCATATCCCCTTGAATTCATATTTAGAATATTCATATCAGAAATTAAATTACAAATATTTTGGGCCTAAAAATTGAGTCAAAAATGATTCACAAACCTCCGAGCGCATACCAACAAGATTTAATTTATGTTTTATTTCAGAAAGTATGTAATTTTATTATATGTGTGACTTATATGACACATTTTGATATATAATTAATTTTACTTACGGGATAAACGTATAATAAAATGGAACGTTCATAATCTCGAGTAATAATTTTGAATATTTCTGTATTTTGATATTGTATGAGGATGTTTTGATATTAAAAATATTGAAATTTGTATCTAATAATAAGTAACGATTATATAATAAGTGATATATACAAATGTACGATGAAAGAAACAAGATTGTTAAAAATACTGGTTGAGGAAAAGGCACTGGTGAAGTTGTTAAAGACAATTGGTGCTGGAAAAGAATATCCAACTAGAGTACTGTTAACTAAGTTGGGTGCATATGGATACGGACATAAAATGCTCCTTAAGGCGGAAAAGCGTGGACTCGTAGACCGAAAGAGCGTTAAAAATAAAGTATTCAACAAATTGACTGAAGACGGTAAAAAACTTGTGAAACTGGCAAGAGAGATAGGAGTATAAAAGACTTACTCCCTCCCTAATTTATTTCCTCTTCATATCATTAAAATTATTAAAAATTGAATTAAATTCTTGAAATCAAAACAAGTCTCGCGTTTTGTCAGTTATTGAAGTAATTCATTTATAACCTCCGGGTTTATATGTTATTCAAACAAATTATCAGTTAGCTTAAAATCGTTCTATTTTGGATTCACATTGTAAACAAATTAAATCCCTTCCGGCCCACTTGCGAAAAAGAGGACTCAAGGACCATTACAAGTTCTATGCAAACGTCCTAAAGACGCAGGTCAAGTTTGTATGCCACAAATGAACCTAAAGAATGAGTATGTATCTTGTTGGACCGGTATTTGACTTGGTATAAGATAAAGTATAAACATAATTAATCATAGTATAAAAGAAATATGGGTATTGTAAAAACAATGATGTCGTAGATGAGGGCTACAAGTAACTCAGTTTTTGAAAAAAGATCGGATAATTATGATTTGGCATGCAGGGAAATAGGTAGTAAACTAAGTCAACTTCAAGAATCTTCATTAAAAAGCATTTCTTCATTTATCAGAAGCACTTCGTCCAAATATCACTTATCAAAAACTCCCAGATTTCGTGATATCCTAAAATATTTACCAATTGATAGTAATATTAGAAAAGCAATGATGGTTAAGCCTATCAAGACTGCCTCAGGCGTATTAATTATTGCAGTCATGGCAAAACCATATGACTGTCCTCATGGTAGATGCATCTACTGCCCTGGAGGTAAAGAACTTAACGTACCATTAAGTTATACCGGAAAGGAACCGGTAACACGATTGGCGCAAAAATTGGGTTTTGAGCCGGGAAGCCAGATTATCTCCAAATTAGATCAAGAATATTCAAGAGGTCATAATATTTCGAAGGTAGAATTAGTAATTGTCGGTGGAACCTTTCCTTTCATGCCGTCAGATTACCAACGAAATTTTGTAAAAGAATGCTATGACGCATTGAACGGAGTTGAATCTACTTCTCTTCAACAAGCACAGAAACTCAATGAAATAAGTGACATTCGTTGCGTGGGATTTACCGTTGAAACGAAACCAGATTACTGCAAAGAAATGCACATTGATTTGATGCTTGAACTGGGTATTACCAGGGTAGAAATTGGTGTTCAAACTCTAAGTGATAACGTTTACAAAAATATTAACAGAGGTCATAACGTCGATGATGTCTATCAATCATTCCAAATTGCGAAAGATTCGGGATACAAAATTGTAGCTCATATGATGCCTGGATTGCCAGGTTCGGATCCGCAAAAAGATCTTTTAGATTTTAAGAAACTATTTGATGACCCACGCTTAAAACCTGATATGTTGAAAATTTACCCTACATTACTGCTTAAGAATACCGGTTTGGCAAAATTGTATGAAAGAGGTCTGTATCAACCTTATTCTGACGATGTTTTTACCGAATTACTTCTTGAAATAAAAAAAATAGTTCCTCCATGGTTAAGAATAATGAGAATTCAGCGCGAAATAGAATCGGATGATATTCTACATGGGTACAAAAGTAGTAATATCAGACAGACACTCCAACAAAAGTTGAAAGAACAAGGCTTACAATGCCGATGTATTCGGTGTAGAGAAGTGGGAATAAAAAAATTAGCATACAACATGAATATCAAGATAACCTCCAATAGAATCGACTATGATTCTTCAAAAGGAAAGGAAATATTTTTGAGTCTAGAGGATAATGATAATAAGTTATTGTTCGGATTTCTGAGATTGAGAAGATCAGCAATGCCACATAGGCATGAGTTGATCGACAAGTACGGAAATCCTGCAGCTATTGTTCGTGAACTGCACGTTCTCGGACAGATGGTTGATGTTGGTAACAATAATGATTTATTGGCAACCTCATTTCAGCACAAGGGCTATGGTTCTAAATTGCTAAGAATTGCTGAAAATATCGTTAAAAATGAATTTGGATTGGATTCTATTTCGGTAATAAGCGCAATAGGGACAAGAGAGTATTACAGGAAATTCGGATATAAAATGAATGGACCATATGTTTCAAAGGATTTGTAATAACATTTGAAAAGAGAGATAATAGGAAGAGGAACTTGGATTGATAAGATAGCTTCTACGATCATTGATAGAGAAAAAAATATCGGAAGAAAATTGGATTTGATTCCAGTTGAAAGCGGCCTAGGAGCGTCTGGTTTTCCACATATCGGGAGTCTTGGTGATGCTGTGAGGGCATATGGTGTCTCTCTTGCAATAAAAAATTTAGGATACAACTCAAAGCTAATTGCGTATTCTGATGATTTGGATGGACTGAGAAAAATCCCATCTGGTCTTCCTGAGTGGTTGAGTGATTATATTGGCAAGCCAGTGTCAAGTATTCCTGATCCTATGGGCCAGTGTCATGATTCGTATGGATCTCACATGAGCAGCCTATTGCTTGATGCATTAAATAGACTTGATATACCGTATGAATTTTTGAATGCTGCCAAAGTCTATGGCAATGGTATGTTAACATACCAGATAGATATGATTCTATCAAACGCTTCCAATCTGGGTAATAAGATAGAAGAAATCGTTGGTCAAACGAAATACAAGGAATCACTTCCATATTTTCCCATTTGTGAATCATGTGGACGCCTTTACGTGGCACACGCCGAAAATTACCTTAGAGATGAAAAGAAAGTAAGCTACACTTGTAACGGAACCAAATTAGGTAACAATGATGTAAAAGGGTGCGGTTATACTGGTGAAATTCCTATATCTATGGGAAAGGGAAAACTTGCTTGGAAGGTAGAATTTGCCGCAAGGTGGAGTGCTCTTAATATCCGATTTGAAGCTTATGGTAAAGACATAATGGATTCGGTAAGGGTCAATGACTGGGTGTCCGATGTCATACTAAATTATGCACATCCATTGCATGTAAAATATGAGATGTTTCTTGACAAAGGAGGCAAGAAAATAAGCAAGTCTACAGGAAATGTTCTGACACCCCAAGTATGGTTACGTTATGGAACTCCCCAATCATTATTGTTACTCTTATTCAAGCGAATTACTGGCACTAGACAAATTAGTACTGATGATATTGCGACCTTGATGGAAGAGTATGACTATTATGAGGATCTCTATTTTGGTAAAAAGAAGGAAGAAAATGAAGATCGGCTCTCTAAAATAAGGGGAATATATGAGTATACTAATCATCTAAAAACAGGCGACAACTCGTCACAACATGTTCCTTATATGCTGATGGTTCAACAGGCATCATTTTTTTCGGGATCTGATCGAGTTAAAAAGATCTTTGAAAGGTTGTTAAAATACAAAGTGGCAGCCGAACTAACCCCGGACTTGCAACAGAAAATCCAATTAGCATGTAACTGGTCTGATGACTACATCTCGACGGATAAATTTGACGTTGTTTTGACTGATAAGGAAAAGACAATAGTAAAAAATATAGTAGATAATCTCGAAACCGCAGCAGCTCCAGAGAACAATCTTGATGCAGAAAAAATTCAACAATTGATATATGAGACTTCAAAGCACCACGAAGAGCAACCAAAGAAGATATTCAAATTATTCTACAGGATGTTGATAAACGCCGATAGTGGACCAAAGTTAGGTGGATATATTTCTGATCTCGGATTGGACAAAACGCGTTCTATTCTTCATTCGTATGTTTCATGAAAATGGAACATCATGGAGTATATGCTATACTTTTATAGTTATAAGTATGATAAAAAATGAATGTCATTATCCCTGTTTTTGGATTCTATAAAGTCTGAAGAAACACGAAAACATCATTCTATTTATTTGCATAAATATTTTGAATTTGCAGGTAGTGATTTAGAAAACGCTGAAAGCAAGATTATACAGTTTATCTCGGCTTGAATCTCGGGGTCTTCATGCTCTTCTGTACTGAATCTGCTTTTACGCATTTTTAACCACCTTCTTGATACTTTTGTCTTATTATCAACTTCGTAACCAGTTCTTGTTAACATTTTGATTCTATGACATCCGCGCCTGTTTAGTCGGTCAGTTCCATTTCGTAATCAAACTTTATGCCTCTGGTCTTTTGTGCTGTTGTCATAAATTCATCATCCTCAGTATATTTTCTTATTATTACTTTATGAACCTTAGATAAGCCATACTGTAACATCGCTTTTTCGTCAGGAAAATCCCTTATGCCCGTGTATTTGTCGTCATAATCGCTAGTTCTATGTATCTTTACTTTTACCCTGTTTTTAGCATTTGTCATTTTCATTTTTTCTCCGGCTTAATTATTATTACGTGTTCTCTCCTTAAGACCTTTTTGATTCTCTAATCTCTTATTTCGCCTATAACACCTTTGTATTTCATTGCGATGTTTCTGTACTTCGGGTCTTAGGTTGTATTCTCCAATTCTTTGTTTTACTTCTGGTCTCTGTTTGTAGTCCTTGAGGTATTCTTTACGATATTTTTCTTTCTCGTCTTTATCTATCTCTTCTGCCAATACCTGATTATTGCCCGAAGAATCCAATAAGATCACTTGCTTAGTTTACCGTCATGCAACAATGAGGACTGAATATCATTCTGGTGGGTCGCTTTTCCCAATCTTGGCCCATCAGTTATAATTCAACTAGGTGATGTACATTGGAATAATTTAAAACCTGAGGGAATATAATGGTAATAAATACCAATTAATACCAACATATATATGCCATGGTGTCTAATATAATAACATGGCATCAAATAAAGAAGTAAAAAATAGAGAAACAATCAATATCGCTCTCGACGAAACAAAATCAACTGTTAAAAAGACAACAGATGAGGCAGTAAAGGAAATTCCAAGGTTTACAAAAGCCGTTAACGAATATCAAGAAGAGACCGTTCAAGCAACAAAAGATATTGCAGATAGTTTTCTAGATTCACAAAAAGAGGTTATCCATTCAATGCAATCCTTATGGGTTCCGTACATTGAAAATGTACAAAATTCATATTTGTCATATTGGGGTTCTCCACAAAGAGTCACAGAAAATTATGCAAGAGCAGTAAGCAATGTTACAGACAGTACAATAGTCGCAACCAGATTAGCAAATAACGTACTATTTGCAACTATGGATGCATGGAAAAATTCAATACAGCACGCAAGAGACAACGCAAAAGAATTTTCACGACTGAGTGCTAATGTAGCAAATACATTCGAAAACGCTGCAAGAGACAATTTAAGAGATTTTTCAACGAGAGAAGTACAAACACATTCAGGACGACAATAAGCGCAATATTGTGATAGATTAATAAAAAATAATCTATACACTCTTAATTTTTTTATAATAATATAACCCAATATTCATTATTTTTCCTAATTTTAGTTTCAATAAAACGTATAATCTTAATAAATCAGAATATGCCAATACGTGTCCTTGGTTGCGGGGGTGCTTGGGATATAGGATCGTCCAAGCGAATAGTAGGTGTAATTGACGATGACATAGATATTACGACGCTCTTTCATGATGTGCTCTGTGAAAACGTACTCGAGGCCTCGGTATATGCCTTTAACGATCCTGTGGCTACACTGAAACACTTTACAGAAAACGAATCTAATTATACCCTACTCATATCCGATTTGAGGATGCCTGGCCTTAATGGCTTAGAGTTGTTAAAGAAAGTAAAAGTCTCCAATCCCAAAGTAAGGACCATATTAATGAGTGCATACAATTGATGAAGATCCCAAAAATATATGAATGAAGGAATTATCGATTCGACCATTGAAAAACCCGTCACAATCCATAGGTTAACTGGGATAATAATGACTTACTTCTTGGGCTTCCCTATTACCTTACTTGTCAATTCTATAATGTGGTATCTAATATCACTTATGGTCTATAAACTAGTTTGGAGAAAGAATGGTTTAACCGATCAAATGATTCTTTTAAGGTACATTTTAAAGAAAATAAAACGACAAAAAAATATGCAAAGAGCCTAGAGATTACCTTTCACTCTGGTAGGAAATTTTATATGATACTAATAATTGGTGAAATAATAAGATGAAATGTCCTAAATGTGATCATGAGAATTCTTCTGAAGATTTAGTTAGAAATATAGCAGAATGTCCTTGTGATTGTCATAAAGAAACTCATTCGTTCTAATATTTACGGTCTTGAGTTGTTCTGGTGACCCGAACTTACACCGCCATCATGATGAGTAACTAAAGTAAAACAACAAACTAACATAATCTACTCTCTTTTTTACTCAATTTTATTAATAATATTTGGAACTTAATTGTCATCAATAGATATTTTATACATCGTGCAATAACAAACAACAAAGAAAGCGTCATTTGATATTCAAAACAATATTGAGCGATCCTGCGTAAGCATATTGACCTTCCTTAGTAACGTTCATCAGTAACGATTTGCCACTGTCTGCCTTGAACAAATCATCCGTGGAAGGCCCGGCAAAAATAATATCTTGTTGATTAGTCGTTTGTGGATTGCCATGGTTACTATACGGCGCTGTTTTGTGTATTTCTTCATTAAGCAAGTCGTCAAAATAAATTTGAGATGTCCACTCTAGGTCCTGTTGAGATTCGTTAACAATACGGACTTTATCATGTATATGAATAGCCCTGCCCGGATACCAGCCAGGATAGTTTGTAGTAAACTTAACTGTTCCATTATCATCTGTTATTTGATTTCCGCGAAGAAAGTCAGTTCCAGGTGTGCCCATCTCTTTAACTGCCGAATAAACCCCCGTGGAATTGGCATGCCAGATATCTACCATTGCTCCCTTGATGGGAACACATAAACCGTTATCTATTCCGTAAACATGAATTGTAAGACTAAGTTTCATACCTTTTTGAATTAGATCGCTGGATGTGTCGCTTCTAATGTCCGAGCGATTAGGCATTCCGTCGACGAAGTATGGCCCCTCTGTCTGTTGTGGTAATCCATGTAACTTCGTATTGGGTATCAAAACACAGGTTTCATTTGTTGAGGCAGCCCTCTGTGCCGAAGAAAGACCCTGAAAATCCGGCGATTCCACAGATTGTTGGTTTGCTGGAGACATTTGAATGATGTTTTGCGCAAACACTTTTAGTGAAAAATTTGAAGGTGCCTCATACATTGAAAACAATGAGAAAATCAATAGCAACATCAGAAGGTTAAACTGGCTGAAGTGGAGTGATAAGCCCATTTTCTAAACTATAAGGCTCAGTATCTCTTATATCTGTTCTTTCGCTTTAGTATCAAAGATTAATTGGTATGCAGTAATTTAGGGAATGTATAACATATTCCACTGAGTTGCATTCATCACAATTCCACGAAACGTATTCGTGGCATATAATGCACGAAGAAACAGGACTCAAATTTGATCCTCATCCTCTGCATGAACCTCTATTATACATACTATTACATCAGGTAACATATTGTATAAAGGCTACAGTCGTGTATATTTACTCGTGTATCATTACTACTAACTTCCGAGCAGATATTTAGTAACGACTTTATGATTGGTTTTGGCGGGCCACGAAAGACCCACCGGAGACATATCATACGTAGTTATGAGTTCTGCACTTGTTTTATTATACCCAACATTTTATAAAAAAGTTCAAGATTAAATCAAACTGATGGGCCAAATGGTTGCGGGACCCACCAGTTATGAATTTTGTCTTAAGTAAACATACATTGCGCCACAAACAATAAAACACTTTAACTGATGGGAGATTATGCATGACGAAACCAGAGAAATTCTCCCATCAGTATGTGAGTAATGTAACGAATATTTTTGCTCAAGACAATGAAAACTTTGAACGGTTTAAACGACTGACAAAAAATGTGAATTAAACACGATCTCCTGTCTGCCGAATGAACCGTAAGTAATTATTGACAACAAACAATAAAAAAGTTCAATCCTGACTTTATTCAATCCATTTATCATATCATATCATTCTCAAAACATATAGGCAAGGCATTCATTGTAGTATTGAGAGGTCGCATTTAGATTGTCACTGGATTTTAAGAAGATGATTGAAATACTCCTTGAACAGAAACCGGATATCAATTTAGAACAGTTAAAAGAGCTCATAGAAGAAAAAAAGAGAAAGATAGGCGCTGGTTACTTGACTGACCAGGGTGCTCTCTTTCTTGTAGCAGCCGATTTAGGAGCATCATTTGATAATGTGCAACGTACGAAAAAAGGAATTAAAGATCTTTACATTGGCGCAAGGGATCTGGACTTGATAGTACGACTTCTTGGCGCTTATCCAATAAGGACTTTTACAAAAAAAGACACAAACGAGAGGATTGAAAATAGAACAATCTCAGTTTATGACGCGGGAGGAAGCATAAAGGTAAGGCTATGGGATAATCTGACCCATGTCATTGAAGAGAATGGAATAAAGCCAGGGGATTTGATACAAATAAAAAACTGCTATGTAAAGAGTGCCCTCAATGGAAAACCAATAATAAATATTGGTGAAGGAGGGGATATATCAGCTTATAGTGGTAACGATACTACTATCCCAGATTTAGACGGAATTACATCAAATGTTGACAGTGTCCGATCAGAAAAAGAAAATGCAGTATTATCTGGAATTGTGAGTTCCATTCCAAGGATAATTGAATTTTCTGACTCACGGGGGGAAAGGAAAAAATCATTACAAACAATGTTATCTAATGAGACAGGCGACAGAAAGCTACGTGTTGCACTTTGGAATATTGACGAAGATAATTTGCCCAAGTTTTTTCAAGTAAATTTGCCAATTAGAATAATTGGGGCGCGAATAAAGGAAGGTAACCCACAATACGGGAACGGAGATTATGAGATTCATGGTGACGAAGGTACTGTCATTGAATTAAAGGAAAGTCCTCAGGATTATGAGGTGCATTCGATTCGAATTATCTCCGATGGAAGACCTGAAAATGAAAGCGTCAATTATATTGGAATAGATAAGAACAAAAACTTGGTTTATGTTACCTTGGAGGGACTAAAATCAGACAAGGTGACTTCGAATTCTGTAATAGACTGTATCCCAAGCAGAATATTTGGAAATATGGTATTTCTTAAAGAAGACTCCTATTTAGAACTCGTAGAAAATGATTCATTTCCTAGAGTCGAAGAATGTATTTCCAAAATAAGGGATATTCAGACAGTTGGCAACTCCTACATAGTAGAATCAATTGTTCTACAACAGCCAAATAGTACACAAGTGAATACGAAGAATGGTGAGCTGGTTTCCGTTACTGATACTTTGATTGGGGATGATACGGACGAAATTAGGCTAGTTGGTTGGAGGGATAGCAGCTATGATCTTGAAAAGTTGAAAGTTGGCGATAGAATAAGGGTTATGGGAGCCATACTAAATACTGGCAGGGAAGGAAAACTAGAATTGACACTGAGAAAAGATTCGTCCATAAGTAACCTTTTGTAACTGAATGCAACATCCGTCCAGTAGATTGATTACATACTTTGGATCGACAAATAAATTGTTCCAATGACTTTGTTACTCACTGACCGCGATGCTAACAATTTTGCTAGATCATTTGAATAGATTATTTATCCTTCGCAACCCACGCCATCGCTGTCAGAATCAAATCCATGGGAATCTGGTGGCAACACCTTAAAGTTTCTGAAGGGTATATCAGCACAGCTTAGCTTTTCAGAATAAGTTGTAATACAGATATCTGGGTACGACGGATCACATCCATCGTTGGAACCAACATCTGATTCAGAAGTCTGAGTTTTCCTTTCATCGTTGGTTTGATTTTGATTCTGATTTTGATTCGTCACATTCTGCTGACCCTGCTGTTCCTGCTGACGCTGCTGCTCACTATTATTCTCTGTTAGCTGCAATTCTTTTTGTTGCACTGCTTCCTCAGAGCTACTTTGATTTTGATTTTGGTTTGTTTCATTCTGCTGTTCCTTCTGACCTACATTTTCATTATTGTCATTAACATATTTTTCCTTAAAATAATTCGTATTCTCAAAGCATCTTACGATTTCGTAATCTCCAAGTTTTTCTCCTACTTTGTCTGCCAGATCAATGCATTTTCTAAGGTCTTCTTTCGCGTTCTTGTAAACACTAGAATCTTTAAATTTATCATAATTCATTTTGTCGTCATCTTTATCACCATTTCTTATGTCCTTAACCAACTCTTTCATGCTTTCATAATCTCTCCAAATTCCTTCTACAGCGTATGCCTGGGAATTACTGATAAAAATAGAAATGATAGAAAAAGTAATGAACAAAATATAAAAACTGCGAATTTTCGTGATATCTCGCGCTCCTATATTGTATAATAGCATCATTGCAAATAAGGATTTGAATTTTGAAATTTAAACACATGCGACGCTTATCCAAAAGTCTAGTACTATCTTCCTTGAGTTAGCAGTATATACATCAACGCTTTGACTCCCCCGTTACCGGTGATTTAGATATTTAATTGAATAATTCATGATAATAAATTATGGGTAGAACTATTCCTTCGTATAGACTTGCATCAGAAAGAGAAAGAAGAAAGTGGAAAATATTTAAACAAGAATTGGATAAAACCGAAAGAAAGTTGTTTGATGAAATGATGTCTTATTCTCGCCTGTATAATGCTGCTGGAGTGATTGCTTGCAAGCCTGTGTTATTACAATTAATACTAATGTCTATAGTATTTGAACATTACAAGCAACTGAAAAAAATAGAAGATGAGAAAAATTAGTGATCAAGATTAATCAGTGTGCAAAGCCATAACATGTCGATGATATTTATGGAGATCAACTTCAGAGCCACATATTTTACACGCAATTTTATCAACATTGGCTTGGATTGTCATAGCATAAAAATATCAATGTAGAGTATAATAACGTTACTATCATTAAGAAAGATACTGATTGGCCAATAAGTTATCAAGTAATAAGCAATTTTTAAATAAAAAAGTTGAGGATTAACTATATTGACTTTGAGAACAGTGCTCTCCCGTATTAGAGCGTCACGATTACGTGATAAAACGGAAGATAAAGAAGAAATTGATGAAAAAGATTTAGACGAGTTTTCATAATTGGTTGGTGCATATCCGGTGAAGAAAGCACCAAACCAAATCATCTAGACCTAACGTATATGACGGAATCATTAGAGTCTAAAATTTTATTTAAAACTTCTAATACGAGTATCTAATTTACTTTCTGACTTTCCCTAAATCTTGAATTTTTACGGCAAATTTATTCCTGCAATCAGGACAAATAAAAAACGCTGTTCCATAGGCTCCGGCAGCATGATATTCAAATTCGATTACTGACGCTGTCATAGGGTTTTGACTATTGCAATACATGCACAGGAAGACCATCGATTTGATACGCCCGATTATGTCCTGTTTCGCATTAGTAAAATGACGGTTAGTTAACTTCTATACACCAATTATTAATAGCCTAAGCTTGTATATATTCCGAATAATTTTATACATAATTTACAACAGTAATTTTTATTGTTACAAACGTCATCCGCATATAACAAAATGACCGAATTTATGAAAAATATGTCGCGAAAATACCGTAAGAAGTGGATACGCAGTTACACTCTTATGAAATCCAAAAGAGGTATCCTTCTAATGAATAACGTTACAACTTTCTGTGCATTTGTATCAGTAATATTGATCTGCATGTCCGTCCTTGCGTTCGTGTCCCATCGAGTTATTCAAGATACATTTGGTATAAATGGAACTTGCGGGGGAGGTAATTTGACTAAAGGAATGAATCAAACCTTGATTTCAAACCTAATCAGCCCGGATTACATTAAAAATTTAACCACGGACAATCCACAATTAGCAGAACTTGTCAAAACATGTTAAAGACTGTGCTGTAAAGTATATCTGTAGAATGTTACTGAGGATATTTTATCAAACTGACAATAACTAATTATCTCTAGTTTGAGTCAACTCTTTCTAGTCATTGCTAAATTAACTTGTATTCTAATATGTATATATAATAGAAAATCTTGTTCAAGATCATCAGTTGCCACGAGATGTACTAGTAATAATAAGTGTCACGTTTTTGATAGTAGCCGTAGGATTTTCGCCCTTCTTTTCTAACATACACGCCTCGCCGGTTACCAACAACAAAGTAGTAATAATAAATTTCGATGATGGTCGCAAGACTCAGTTTACCCATGCAAAGCCAATTCTTGACAAGTATGGTTTTAAGGCTACATTCTACATAGTATGCAATTACGCAGATAATAAAAAAGGCTTTATGACATGGGATGAAATTGAAACTTTAAACAAAGAAGGTCATGACATAGGATCGCATTCTATGAATCATGTGCATCTGAGTAATTTGTCAAAAAAACATATCGAATATGAGGTAGGACAATCAAAAAAATGCCTAGAAGATCACGGTATTGAGGCCACAAGTTTTGCATATCCCTTTAATGACGGTTCTAATGATAAAAAGGTATTTGAAATAGTATCAAAGTATTACGATTTAGCGAGAATAGGAAATAACCCGCTAACTTATTTAAGTTGTGACGGATTGAAAGTCCCATCAGTTGAACGTGACTGCAAAACATATGCAAATACCCATTATATAAAATATGCCAACAAGTTTACAATCAGCGCATGGAGTCAAGATTTCTCAAGAATGGTAAACTCCTACAACGACGCTGGTCTTTTTAAAAGATTTATCAATGTGGTAAATAGCCAAGATAAATATAACGAGGATGGGTTGATTAATGCCATTCCTATAATAATATATCACAGAATTGGAGAACCTGATGCGGTTGGCTACAATACTGAAATCGAATTATTCAAGAGAGAAATGAAATACTTGCACGATAGTGGTTTTACCGTATTAACAATGGCAGATCTTGCATTCGATGACAAAGCCAATCATATATACATAAAACAATTCGTTGAACAAGGAGTTTCAGGAAAGATTGCTGGTGTTAACGAAAATAGCCCATCCCAGGTTGAGACTTTTTCAGGACATTGAAAAAGCGATTTATTTCATAACGATTCGACTCATTCAATATACTGCAACTTTATCATTGTCTATTTCTACTTCTATCTTTTGTGCTGACGCAGTCCTTACAAACTATATTTAGTTCTTCTAATCTGTAACGCTTAATAGCAATTTTGCACCTTATATTGGTAGGATGTCTTTCCGAGGGGCTCAACAATTCGAGAATTTCTAAATTACTCTCACGAAAGATAACATTGATAATTATAGCAATCATTGTTGCCGCAATCATTTGGGCTATTATGTTCTTTTTCGTGGACGAAAATAACAAATCGAAGAATACAAACTACTTGCGACCTGATTGCTATTCTATGAATGGAAAAATAATATGTCCGAATAAGTAGTTTAATTCAGTTCGGTTCTTGATTATTTGCAGTTAAGTTAGGGTTGTTGATAAATGACATCAGTATTATCTAAAACAGGAACAGAATCTCCTGTAAACTCATCCTCGTAAAAGTCGAATTTTGAAGCAGAATGGGACTGGTTGGGATTGGTGTTCAAAGAAATCGAGTTAACAATTTCATACGGCGCTAGTAGCGCTACTGAAACTGCTGCAAATGGGATGCATGCAAAAAGCAATTGTTTAATAATACGTGAATTCACGTAAATTAATTAAATTCTGGACTATTTCAAACTAAGCAAAATAATCTCTATATCAAAGGTTAGGTTAATTCTAATAGTAAGTTGTTTATTAAAATCTTTTCATTTACCGACCGCACGAATCTAAAAGAATATCTACTGAGGTAGGATTCTGAATACCTTTCCTTGACCAATAGAAACAACATAAAGATATCCTGTTTACTAAGTGAATGTTGCGTTGCTGGTTGCTTGCTCGTTCTCTATGGTGCTGTTAATCATTTTTTCTTTATATTTATAAGGATTTTGTACATCAGTTAAATCGTTTTCTCCCGCTAAATCGGCAAGGAGACTTTCATAATCTTTAGCATCTGGAACAGTACTTGTAACTGACGCAATATTACCTGACTGATTAGAGTTACGCACTTCGAACAATAATCCAAACTTTGCTTGAGATATCTCATTGTCATAAATCTTGTTACTAATGTTGGATAAAACTATCCCGTTCTGAGATTCAACAATCTTGTTATTATAAATGGAGTTATTGGCAGTATTCGAGAGAAAAACCCCAATCTTACAACTTGCAATTGTATTATCATAAACTGCGTTATGATTGGATTCTCTATTAAACGATATACATC
>JALYLJ010000218.1 GCA_030774295.1 Thermoproteota archaeon | reverse complement strand
TCATGCGTGTGTTCGATACTGTCAGTAAGATTGTTATGCAAATGACTATGTTGAGTTAGTGTTAGGTCTTCAGTTTTTTCTTTCCAAAAAATGTATGCTAATATCCCTAGCATTATTGCCACTCCGTAGTTTAGGAATAATTGAGGTATTGGAATTTTGATATAAGAGGTAACAATTATGAATGCTATAACAACAGCAATGGAAGATATGAAGTGACCTGCTGCTATGACCCCCGAACTAATAATGCTGTTAATAACCTGCCTTTTCTTTTTAATTGAATAAAGGACTGCCACAATCCAACCATGAGATGGATTAACTCCGTGCAATAAACCAAATACTATTATACCCAAAAAGATGGAAATTTCCTGCATCAATGAAACTACTTCACGGCTATATTTAACAATAAATATCAGCGGTTTGCTACATCATAAGAATAGAAACAAGATGGAAAATTTCATTTAAATCGAAAAACTATGGTTCCCGTTACTACCTTAATTACTCTCGTGTGCCTAAAGAGGGCGTACCACAAAGAGCCTCCCGTTGTTAATGACGATGCGGAGAAAGTCAGGTGATATGAGTCCTAAACCCATCAAATTAGGACTACGCCCAAATATTCAACAGTTTCTAATTCTCGTTTTAGTTAATGCTTTTGTGGGTGCAATGATTGGATTGGAACAGAATGTTGTTCCGCTTATGGGTAAAGTCGAATTTGGTATTGAATCAAGTGCAATATTGGTATCATTCATAGCTAGTTTCGGAGCAGTTAAGGCTGTTTTAAATCTCTTAGCAGGGAACTTATCGGATAAATGGGGAAGAAAAAACGTATTAGTATTAGGTTGGCTTTTTGGAGTTCCTATTCCAATTATACTATTATTTGCACCTAATTGGAATTGGATTATCTTTGCTAATATTCTTCTAGGTGTGAACCAAGGCCTGGCTTGGTCAATGACCGTGAATATGAAAATTGACTTGGTTGGAAAATCACAAAGGGGATTAGCACTAGGTCTTAATGAATTTGCGGGTTATGTTGCCGTTGCTGTTATTGGATTTTCGACAGGATATCTAGCGTCGACATTCGGATTAAAACCCTATCCATTCTACATTGGGATTATATTCGCAATTCTCGGCTTAGTAATCTCTTGGATTATTGTAAAAGACACGAAAAAATTTACTAGCCTTGAGATAAAAGAAGATGCTTCAGAGTCACTTAAACAGGAAACTAATGTCAAAGACTTCAGTTTCAAGGAAGTTTTTCTTCAAACTTCCTGGAAAAATCGCACCCTCCTGGCTATTAGTCAAGCAGGTTTGATTAATAATTTGATTTTCGGCGTCACATGGGGTTTATTTACCCTATACTTTGCTTCTTTTGCAATTGGAATTAGCGAAATTGCATTTTTGAAAGCACTTCATCCTGGAATATGGGGAATTCTTCAGTTATTGACTGGAACATTTAGTGACAAAGTTGGAAGGAAGGTTCTCATCTATCCTGGAATGATTATCCAAGGCTTTGGAGTTTGGGTAGTGTTATTCACCAATTTCTATTGGGGTTGGATTGTCGGAATGGGTTTACTCGGTATAGGAACTGCTATGGTTTATCCTACTTTGCTTGCTGCAATAAGTGATGTGGCGAATCCAAAATGGAGAGCGACATCCTTAGGTGTTTATAGATTTTGGAGGGACTTGGGATTTGTATTTGGAGCAATTGGAATCGGATATCTTGCAGATATATTCGGATTAAATATTGCGTTTCACGTAGTGGCATTCCTTGGAATAGCATCAGGAATTTTTGTGCTTACGGTTATGAAAGAAACCAGTAGACACAGATGATTTTATCAATTCAAGCGAATTATTGCTGTTTAAATAGACATTAAATCTTATTATGCATCGTTCGCCAACAGCAACATTCGTCATCCTCACAATTAGGACATTGCAAAGAAGAATTGCTTGCCTTACATTCATCAGGAGTGCAATTACACTCTGTGCATTTCATAATTTATTGACTGTTTATAGACAGTAATTAAATTTATTGCTCATTGGTTTGTTGAAGAAGTCCATTCAAACTCCCATATTTATGATACTTTTTTGGGATACCTATACTCAGTTAGACTCTCTTTTACCTTGTTACAGCTATAGAAAAGTGAAGAACTAATGGATAGTTGAGAGTTTAAATCGGTAATTCATTCCTATTCTGTTATTGTATGGTATCCAGTGCCACCATTGGGAAAAGGCGGACTCATCTCAGTAGTTTGAATCTTACCTGTTTTGTCAGTTACTCTAACTACAATGCTATAATTGTCTTAATTTGGCAGGTGTTCTTAAAAAAAAGAAAGATAGGAATAGTGCCCGTCTAATTTTCTATTTCATCATTGTACTATTTGACATTTCCATACCGTCATTTCCCATTGATAGCTGTCCCCTAATCTCTCCCTTTGGATTTGCTTCGGTGTGAACATTAACATATGTCTCGCCATTCTTCATTGCAGTAACGAGATCTGATAGTGTTTTCCCTTTCATGGATCCTTCCAAATCACTTGCAGTAAAGTTTCCTTCCGCTAAGGTACCGTCCTTAGGTCCTGTCGGGGAATCTGCCTTGAATAAGGTAACTACAACATCTCCATTCTCACCAGATTTTGCTTCATGGATATGTGCCGCAGTAACTTTATCAAGTCCTGTGACATTAACCTTAAACCACGCGGATTCTTCCATAGGTTTAATCCAAGCCCAACCCTTACCAGAAGAAGTAACAGGGGGGACTTCTTGATCTCCACTTAGTGTCGCTGTGAATTTTTGTTCAGCATATGTCGTATTAACCAGAGTTGCTGACATACCTATTGAGAAGACTGCTGCTGCAACGATAGCCATTGACAAAACTTGTTGTTTTGAATTCATTAATTATGAGAAGGATAATATAGTATTTAACTATCCAATATATCCACATTATATCCACGATTCTTCCCGAAAGCCATAATACTCCACCATAATCTTTGGAGTATCAAGGGGAATTGGTGGTCCATTAAATCAATCTCTTGGCTTTAAACTATTAAAACCAGGTAATCCAACCAAATTAAATAGTTTATCGATGATAAGATATTTTGAATTATTTAAGTCTTATAAACTCTATTACTTGTTTAACAAAGTTGGCAGTAAACCAAAAGACCTTCTTAGAGAATATGAGAAATTAACGACTGTTTAAATAGACAGTAAATGTATTTATTGCTCACTGGTTTGTGAAGAAGTTCATTCAAACTTCCATATTTATGATACTTATTTGGGATACCTATACTCCATTAAACTAATTCTATTAGATTGTGTAAATTAGCATTTCTATAAACACATGATATCTACTTAACCAAACACCTAACAATACTCTGGACCTAACAATAATTGTTGGAGAAAAATTCTGACTGAATTAAAGACTACGTTAGACGTTTAGTTTTGCCAATCGTTCTTTTACAACATCCTCAAAGTCTTTGTCTTCGAATAGTGAGGCGAATTTTATTTTGTGTTTAGCTTGCAAATTGTCTTTTCCGCCTCCTCTGTCAATTATGGCTACAACTCCTAACATATGTTTCCATTTTGATTGTAGCACTTGAATTGCTTTTAGAACTGAATCACCTTTTGTTATAACATCTTCAACTACGACAACAGGTTCCAAAACATTTCCTTCTATCATATTTTGCAGGCCGTGACCTTTTGGTTGTTTTCTTACAAAGAACCAACTAATGTTCTCATGTTCAAGACTTTCCCTTGATATTGCAACTGATATCGAAATAGCACCAGTTTCAAGACCACCCACTGATTTGACTGGTCCCATTTTGAGCATTTCTTCTAGCATCAGATTTCCTGTCAGCTTTAACCCTTCACCATGAGCTAGAACTTTCTTTAAATCGTAATAATGATTGGTTTTTTGGCCACTTGAGAGTGTAATTGGTTCACGTCGAACAACGAGAGCTTTGTCTATTATAAGCTCCTTCAATCTGGCTTTCTCATAATCAGGAGCCATCAAATATCAGATATCCTGCTAGAATATAAATTAGACATCAGAATCCTTTACTTCCGGCTTCGTATTGTTTTCGAGCTGCACTTTTTCATTTGTTCTAACCTTGAAATATCTTTTTATTATATTAAATACGAACCTTTAGTTTAAGATTGAAGAACTGCCGTTTTTTTACCAACATATTGCCACTAATACTCGTGGGGTTTTTAATGGCGTTTTTATCTGTTCTCTCCTACGAACATAATGTCGTTTCAGGTCTGTCTACAAAACCAGCTGAAAACAAGAAAACAGGTGATAAGGCAATAATTTTTCTTTTCTCTGATGGTCTCAAAAGCCAGTTCACAAATGCAAAACCAATTCTCGATAAATATGGATTCAAGGGGACATTTGACATAGTATGCAACTATGTTGGAAAAAAAAATGTGTATATGGATTGGAATGAAATAAAGACCTTACACGATGATGGTCATGACATTGGTTCGCATAGTATGTCACATGTTCGCCTTACCGAACTGTCGAAGGCCTCAATTGAATACGAAGTCGGAAAATCAAAAAAATGCTTGGATGATTACGGAATAGTTCCAAAGAGCTTTGAGTATCCATTTAGCACCGGCTCAGATGATAAAACCATAGTTGATATTGTTGCAAAACATTATGATTTTGCAACCCGAGGTAATGATCCGCTCATGTTTCTAAGATGTGACGGAATGAAGCAATACGGTCAAAAAGATTGTAAGACCTTTACCGATAATGGTACCCCAACATATACCAACAAATATTCTATTAGGAATTGGAGCCATGATTTTGAAATTGTGGAGAGTTCTTTCAGCGATTCACAGGCATTGCAAAGATTCATTGAAGTTGTGAATAGTCAATTAAAGTACAATAATAACGGAACAATAAATGCAATTCCGATTATTATGTATCATGATATAGGTGGAGAAAAAAATTCTGTTACTGATATTGATCTCTTCGAAAAGGAAATGAAATATCTTCATGATCACAAATTTAACGTGATAACCATATCGGATCTTGCCTATAATGAAAAAGATAATTATCTATATGTAAAAGACCTCATCCCTGAAAAAGAATTGGCAGTTGAAAATGTTACCACACCAGCAATAGAACCAACAGTAAATGTAACAACAAACGTGACTACACCAGCAATACCCACAGGAGGTAATCCAATACTTGAAGCCCTAAAGCAACTATTCGGATTAAAATAGGGGATGCTTTGGATATAGACTAAATATTAAATTCTTTCAAAACATTTATTGTGAAAATCGCTTCATCCACCATTCCATAATTCGTAGTCAATTATGCGTAAAAATTACTAGCATTCCATGTGTTTGTTTATCTCATCTTTAGATATGTGAAAATTGTCAAATTGTTCAAATTCGAATGTAAACACTTCTGTGAATCCGAGGGCATTGGTACAGTCATCTGAATAATGTGCATAGTGGGAGATCAAGTCACTTGATCTTGTTATTTGTCGGAAATCAAAAATAATTCTTATTTCATCAAATGAAGAGTTAGAAATTGAACCTAGAGTACTTGTTACAAATTTTGAAACTGATATGGAAGGATGCTTACCGTTAAGGATAACAGGAACACAGCCCATGGATGAATGTATTCTACGAGCCAAATTTAGCGAATTTGAGGCCATATTGGTTATAAAAGTTGTACTACCCGAGGTAATAGAACCAACTAATGGTTTTTCCTTTTCTGTGGAGGAAGCAACTATGGTGGTCGGAACTACAAAAAAACTATGATTACTTATTGACACAAGACTTGTAAAGGGGGGTTCTCTAATAAAAGTGCCCTCATCAGATAGTCGTATTTCGGTCAAGAATTCTAGGTTGAATGTTAAGTCGGCAAATATTAGTAAATTTTTAGACCAAGAAATAGTACAATTAATTGGTAATACTCCTGGAGTGGCTGCGGAAATTATTGCAAAGGTAAACTCATCCAAAGGCGAATTGAAAGCTACATGCAAGCTAAAGGTTATTGAAAAGGAAAAGCCAAAAAATTTCTTTACAAACTTTCAACTTGATCGTGAAAAGGATGGACACCAGCGAGCTAGCTTTGAAAAGGGCACTGTGTACGTGCACGTTAATTCTCCAATATTAAAACATTATTTCGGAGATGCTCAGGAACTACTTGATATAAAAAAAGAAAAGGGCGGTGGAGCGATTGTAATTCTTGCCGATACCATCCTACAATGCGTTTCGAGGGAAATGGCGAAATATTTCATAGAAAGGGGAATTGTACATGTTTTGAGTGACAAAGAAACGGAAATTGAAAGGCAAAAGAATAAGATAGAGTACCAATACGGAGAAAAAATCCATAAAATGATTACTGAAGCATCTCACTTTTCGTCAAATGAAAACACAGGAACGAGTATCAACTCTAGTATCGATACTAATGGATAATCTGAGTGGTTTACAAGATGCTGCTGGCAATAGTGAATGAAATACTTACAGCTTGGTTTCTAATCTTAGTAATAAATCATTACGGGCGGGCATCTGTCCTACAATGATGAATACAGCTTCCATTAATGATTGTAATATCTCCTTAAATTTTGAGGATAAGACCTCAACCGCGTGGATTTTGTGGGCACTGGTATTCCGAATCACATGTGCTATTAGAATTGGAAACATTTCTCTACTTACAATAT
>JALYLJ010000217.1 GCA_030774295.1 Thermoproteota archaeon | reverse complement strand
CAATTGATGCAATCCCTCAAACAAAAGAAGATATGTTTTATGTTGATGCACTAGTTGGTTATATTGAGGATTTTCATATCATTGACGTTAGAATGTTGAAAAATAGTCAATCAAATCCTGATGGAGACTATTTGTTGAATATTGTTAGGGTTACGTCTTGGCTGCAATGTAAGGAGAAAGTTGTGATATGTTCTGGTAGTGCACGTTCGAGATCTCCAGCTATTGCAGTAGGTGTTTTGGTCAAATATTTTAAATTAGATTTTTACAGTGCTTGGGAACAGGTCAGAAAAAAAGTTCCATTCGTAAATATCGATTATCATATTATCTCATTAAAGCGTATATTTGGCGTTGGCTAATAGCAAACGATAGGCGTTGCACAATGCGAACTACGCTTTGAACGAGAATCAGTCCTTACTTACCCATTCATCTCCTTGTTTCTTATATTTTTGCTTAACAGCAGCCCATGCTATTTTATGAGCCACTTCTTCGGCACTTTGACTCTTACCGCCACGCCTTTTCTCGGGATCTTGATATTGTTTTATAGCATTTGCATGTGCCTTTTTGTAAATATGTTGGGCGTGCTCGGGTAACGAATCTATTTGCTTTTTAGTCCTAGTTGATAATCTTGTATCGACATTCGATTTTCTACTATTAGCAGTACTCTTAGATTTGGGCATGTACACTAATGCACAAAATGGTATATATCAGTACAATAGATTCAACTAATAATTAAAGAATTTTGGTAGCTTTGTTGAAATAAAGTGTGATTCTTTTTATTAGAAGAGATATAAATATCCAGCATGATAATAATTATTTGCGGATTACCTGGAGTTGGTAAAACCACATTGGCAAAAGAGATTGCTCCACTGGTTAATGCAGTTCTTCTATCCACGGATAAAATAAGGAAAGAACTACTCTCCAGACCTACTTACGGAAGGGAAGAAAGAAAGTTGATTTATGGTGCTATGATACTAATTGCTAAATACCTTCATAAGGCGGGCATAAATTGTATTCTGGACGCTACATTTACAAGAGAAAGCTCACGAGTCGAAATCAAAAAGAAGCTTGGTCTTGCTAATAAAGACTTTCATATAATAGAATGTATTTGTCCTGAAGATATTATCCTATCACGTCTGCGAGAAAGAAAATATGATTATTCGGATGCAGATTTCTCAGTTTATAGAAAGATGAAGAGATTTTATGAACCTGTAAACGAAGAGCACATAACTATTGACACAAGTAAGCTTTCAAAAACAGATATTAGATCAATAGCAGAAAAGATTCTGGAAAAAAGATAATGAAACAGATAGACATCGCTCTCCATTTAAAGGATAAAGGAGCATTTCCTCATAGAGTATCAACCGTTAGAGTTCTAGAGACTCATATTTCTTGGGTTCTTCTAACTGGTAAATATGTATATAAGGTGAAAAAGGAAGTTAAATTTGGCCGAATTCTTGACTTTTCTACCCTCAGCTTACGGAAATACTTTTGCCAAAAGGAAGTCATGTTAAATAGGCCGCTTTGTGGCAAAATGTATCAAGGCGTAGTGAAAGTTGTAAAAATTGATCACAAATTCAAGTTCGTAAACGTCAAGGAACATGGCAAACCTCTGGAATTTGCTGTCAAAATGATAGAGATCCCTCAGAGGTTCCGCATGGATAATCTTCTTCGCCTTCGTAGAATAAATAGCGAGATATTGAACCTGTTGATAGAAAACATAGTGGCCTTTCACAGACTTGCCTGCACGAATGATACAATAGCCAAATTTGGAAGTCCGCATACCATGAAATCAAAGATCAAGGAAAATTTTGCAACTCTCTCTGAATTTACAAAAACAAAGTCGGTATTTGAAAAAAGGTTGAATCAGTTTGTGAGTAATAATAAAGAGTTATTCGCTAAACGGATAGAAACATCCCGGATTCGCGATATACATGGTGATTTGTACATGAGAAATATTTTCTTTTTTAAAGGTAGATTTTATATGTACGATAGAATAGAATTTAATGATTCTCTGAGGTACGCAGACGTTGCAGAAGATGTTTCGTTTCTTGCAATGGATCTTGATTATCATCGTCGACAAGACCTACGTATATATCTCATCCATCAATATATTAGAAAAAGCAACGATACTACTTTAATTAATCTAATTTATTTTATGATGTGTTATAAGGCATGTATTAGAGCTAAGGTGTCAATATTCAGGTCCACCGAACTGGGCAATGAAAATGAAAATGAAAGGCAAAAATGCATGACTGACGCGCAAAGTTATTTTACGCTTGCAAGGAAATATCTTAAATTATTTTAAATGACAAATCAAGTGGCCTCTCTAATTAAATCTAGAGATTGTATAATATCACTAACATTTTTGTAGTATTTTTCTTCTATCTGTTGGAGCAATGATAGCACTTCCCTGATT
>JALYLJ010000216.1 GCA_030774295.1 Thermoproteota archaeon | reverse complement strand
GTGTAATCCAGTCAGAAGCAATTTTTGGTTCCTCCTGCTTATCCTTTACCATCTTGTAGTTATGAAACCACCTGAAGAAGTATTTTATTCTCCACAGATAATCATTCCATGTAGTAATCCATTTTTTATCTGGATCTACTTTAATATCTTTTATTTTTGTATTAAGAAACGAAACAATTTCTTCTCTCATCTTGATATCGTAGAATGTTTTTTCAACACCTAGGAATCTTGCAAACCCCGTTATTTGTTTTAGATTTTGGTTTTGATAATTCTCAGAAGTCCCTATCTCTTTCAAATACTCATAAAATTCCTTTACTGCTTCGGCATTTACACTGTGAGGTATGGTATTGACATGTTGCAGGGTAGTAGATAGTTTCATAGCCATTTTTGCATCACTCCTATTTCAATCGATGCGATGACTTTGTATCTAGAAGTATAAGAACCCGAATACTGACCGGGTTCGGTGGGATTCGGACCCACGACATTTTAACCCCTTTTAAAGACTGGTTAAGAGCCAGACGCTCTACCTGGCTGAGCTACGAACCCATAAAAGTTGTGTGTTCAGGTTGTGTTATTTAAATTAAACTTGAATTAAAGTAATGAAAATTCTAGAAATAAAAATCTAACCTACAGGATGAATCGGGAGGTAGTCAGTGGCCGAATTTATTGCTGAGCCACTTTTTCGATTTGGTGATCCTTTATTATCTTGATTATGGTTTCCGACACAGAAAGTTTTGCCTTTTCTTTCTCTTTCAGTATTTCTCTATATGCATCTAATGTTATGTAAACTGGAATTGAACCTGTCCCTTCTAGAAGTGCCTTCACCCTATAAAGTCCGTTTTCTATTCCGCGTTCCGCTATTTTCTTCAGTTTTATTTTGTCAATAAATCCTCCGAGAGGACCCATAGGCATATCATAATCAACTCCAATACTAGTCTTGGTTTCTTTTTCTTTTATTGGTTCAAAATTCACTGTAATTATCCAGCTCTTAAAGGGCCCTTCAATCATTTTGGCCACGATTTTGCGATGAGGAATGTATTCTGTCGTTTCACAATCCCATTCTAATCTCTTGCCATCAAAATCCCCACTTATTCTAAATATCGTTCCAACTCCAAACCCGTTTTTTACTTCTATGGGTATTACACTCAAACCCATATTTTCTGGAAATTGATCTGCCATGTGTTCGGGCCTTGCAAAATAGGTAAAAACTTCACTAATAGGAGCATTAATTGTCATGCTCTTATTGATCGTAGTCAATGTAAGATTGAGGATCGTTAAACTGGATTTAAAGGTTTCTTAAGTGTTTCAGATGAGTATTTGTGAATTCCAACATCAGATAGGAAGCACATTTTGATTAGTGATTAATTCAAAGGAATCTAAATGTTCGAACCGACCTAACTTAAGGTCAGGTAATAAAAATCTAAAGTTATTCCACGCTATTGTCAGTATTAAAATATGTTAAGTAATTTGCAAGCCAAAACTAACTTTACACTTATTCACTTGTCACGGAAACTTCGGCATTCGTCCACAATAAAATTAACTTGTGTAGTTTGATACCAATTTAGAGGAGGAAAACTAACTGGTCTTAATGTGTCAGCATGAATAAAATAATAGAAATATGTGTCAGTCCAACGGGTTTTTGTTAACTATCTCGTCTAGACAATTTATTATATCTTGTTTGGTAACTTCAATTGGGTTGTTATCAAGATGACCTCTGTCAGGCATGATTACGTCTGCAGCTTCGTCAAGGGACTGCTTTAGTGTTAGTTTTTCAAACTTTAACTTTTGGCATACCTGCTTGAACCTCTCGTAATAAATTGACTTGTTAAATTTATGTGCCACTGTTGTGCAAGAAGAAAGAGAATATCCATGAGGAACTCCTTCATTAGAAAATACATAGGATAGTGCATGTCCTAGGGTAGTTGATGAATTCCCAAATCCTATACCAGAAAGCATTGCGCCGTATGGTAGTAGATCGTGCTTATCATTCATTATTGCGTTTTCAAGTATGTCAAAGGCTTCTTCGCAAAATAATTTTGTAAGCGGATTTGCCAATTTGCTATCATATCCTTCAGATGCCTGCGCTAATGCATCACATGCAGAATTTCTCATAATATTAAATGGTGTTCCAGGCAGAAAATAAGGATCTACTATCGCTGCATCTGCTAAAAATGCTTCATCTTGTAATAGTTTTTTCTTGTGGTCAAAACTAACTACTGCGTAAGTCGTCATTTCAGCGCCAGTTCCAAACGTGGTCGGAATCAAAATTTTTGGAATTCCCGTCAATTTTCCGAGATATTTGCAAACGTCCATCGAACTTCCTCCGCCAAGTCCAATATATGTAGAAATTTCTTTACCTTCGTATTTTTTCTTGATTGTTTCAATTGTCTCTATTGCAGGATCAGGTGTTACCTTGTCGTATATCTCGTATTCTTTAATTCCCATATAGTTTAACCATTTTTCATAGATATCCGGAGTAGTTGTAGTTATTACGAGAGAATTTTCTGGATATTGAAATTCGCTTGCAGCATTAGCTCCATAAACTATTTTCCTTGGCATCATTACTTTCCACATACCACTTGTGCAATGTCAATTGGTATTATGTTTTACGCGAATAATTTTTTGGTGAATTCTTTGC
>JALYLJ010000215.1 GCA_030774295.1 Thermoproteota archaeon | reverse complement strand
AGCTATGACATTAAACCGTACTCAGGAATAACAATTGGATCAACCATGGATAAATGGATTGGCTTTAAGGGAGTTGTGTATAATCTTCCAGACGGTAGCATAAAACTCGAATCCTACGTAGATAAGGATAACAACAATAATTGGCAAAAGGCTACGGAAATGGTAGACAAATCAAATTGGGGTAATGACATGACACATTGCAATGCAAAAAGTACAGGTGCAGCTATACCATGGGGCTCTCCTATGATAATATTCAAATCAAACGGAGTAACTTATGATTTCAAAAAGTTCTCTGTGAGAGCAATTGTTCCTCCAGCTTGAAACACATTGACGGTCTACAATAACAGAGATGTTATCAATATAGATATCTCATAAGGGATCTAGGACAGCCCTTACGAATATTTTATTAGCATTACTGCTTGCAAAATACAATTATCAATGTTCCAAATCAAATCACATCAAATCAAATCAATTTCAGACCTTTACAAATAAGAATAATTGTTAAAAATTAAATTGACAAGTAGTGAGTAAAATTGGTCGATGAACAATAATTCGCATTGAATTGGCCATTCAAAATGCATTTTGAAAAGTGACTCAAAAATACATTTCAAGCTTATTTTTTTGATGTCTTCTAAATTCTCGGGATTAATTTAATATATAAATTTGACGTGATATATGACAATAAATGGAATGAGAAACATAGATGCTAGGAACATAGGCCTGAGAAACATAGTAGTAGCAGATACAAGGATATGTTCAATTGATGGCGAACGTGGAGAACTTATCTATCGGGGTTATGATATATTAGACCTTGTAACTCATTCTACTTTTGAAGAAACTTCATATCTATTACTTTTTGGCGATCTCCCCACAAAGGAAGATTTGGCCGATTTTACATTGTATTTGAAAGAGAATAGAGATATTCCAGAAGCAATATACCAAAACTTGAAGAATAGACCGGTCACAGCTTCTCCGATGGATGTACTTCAATCGTGTATTTCACAGTTGCCAGATTACGATCTTGATATACAAGATGATTCGAGGGAAATGAATATAAAAAGAGCAAAAATGCTTATTTCAAAAATTCCAACTATTGTTGCAGTCTGGGACAGGATAAGGAGCGGAAAAGAAATTATCAAACCATCTACTGAAATGACAAACGCAGAAAATTTCTTGTATATGTTGTTTGGAACTAAACCCAAACATGAAGAAGCAAAAATATTTGATATTTGTTTGATACTTCATGCGGAACATAGTTTCAATGCTTCGACATTTGCTGCAAGAGAGATAGCATCTACAAAATCCCATATGTATGCATCTATAACAGGAGCAATAGCAGCACTATCAGGATCATTACATGGCGGTGCAAATACTCAGGTCATGAAAATGCTTTTAGAAATCAGTAAAATAGACAACGTCGAAAAATGGGTAAATGAGAAGCTGGAAGGTGGAAATAAGATTATGGGTATGGGCCACGCAGTTTATAAAACAACGGACCCTAGGGCAAAGGTCTTGTATCGATTATCAAAGACCGTTAACAAAGAACACCAGTCCCCATGGTTTGATATGACAGAGCAAGTTGAAAAGACGACCAAAAAATATTTTCTCCAAACTAAGAAGCAATCGATATATCCAAATGTGGACCTATACAGTGCGTCGTTATACTACAGCCTGGGAATACCTATGGATTTGTTCACTCCCATCTTTGCAATTGCGAGAATTTCAGGTTGGACCTCTCATGTGATTGAAGAAAAATTTGCAGAAGCCGCACCCAAACCAGCTTTGTACAGACCAAAGGCAGAATATGTAGGGAGATATTGTGGTCCGATGGGATGCGAATATAATCCAATCGATAAGCGATTCACAAAACTTGCAGAACCATAGTCAATGACTAGATTATTCTAAAGTCTGTATCCTTCGTATCCTGCCGCAACTATTTATCTGGACAATGCTTTAAATTGAGAAAATTTGTCAAACTTATTTATGGTGGGGTGGCAGAGAGGCTATGCGTTCGCCTGCAGAATCACAATGAAGTTAGCGAATCTATAAGGGTTCGAATCCCTTCCCCACCTTACGGATATATTCAAATCTGTGACAGAATTTTTTAGCAGACACAAGTGTAGACAGCAGAGCAATATGTCATGTTTAATCTTTAAAAAGTTAGCATTACCCAATTAAGAAATAGTCCCAAATTGTCAATCAAGTAACAAGAAATAAGGTCATCATATACTGCAAGTTTACCTTTTTTATACGTAGCAGGGCAAGGAATCATGGGAGCAATCAATAAAATTGACCACTCGCAACGCCTTAGGTTGATTAAAATAAAAAATTTTTAAATATTATGTATTGGATACATAGTTGTTATTGCCAAATTTGGATCAGGATACTTACTCGGTGCACTTTGCACGATTTGCTGCAAAGTTGGAAAAACACCTATTAAAGCACGGAGTATCTTGTAGCGAAGCAGATGTTATAATAGAAGACAGTTCGACCTACTTTTTTGACAAGCTAAATAATCCTAAAAAGTCATTTCTAAAACTATTCAAAAAGCAAGACCCGATGTCATTATTTATAGAATCCGCCAGCGAGGCGCTTCAAAAGCATATTCCTGAAGCTCAGAGAACATTTGGATCTTATAGAGCAATTGAAGAATGCCTAAGATAATTAATTAGTGCAAGTACGAACTAGTCCGGAAATATACTTGTTAGCAGTACTCATCAATCTTGCATATATCAGAATAGCCCAATACCGGTATACTATTTTTGGCAAAACAAAATGGGGCCGAAGGGATGTATTCTGTTGTGTTTTTTTAACACAACATTTGAACCCTCGATCCACGGGTATCATTCTCTAATAAAGCCCTGTTTGTTAGATCTGGAGCCCGTTGCGATGCCTGGCTTCGCTACGACCCCACATAAGCATCGCTTTTTAATGGTTCTAAAATTGAGTGTATAAGTTTTGCGACCTGTCATTGTTATCGCCATCTAATTAAAGTGTCAACTCGAGTTATTTTTATTTGCCAATAATGTACGGCTTTAATGGAATAATAATAATAAGCCAAGAATAAAATTGAATCATTCATTAGTATTTATTTGCACATTTTGCAATAATTGTGGACATTGCAAAATCCTACTCTTTTCTTCATATATGTAGCAAAAAATGAGGACTGGATTAGATTGCAAAGTGAGGATTGGTATTATGTTTCATTGATGTCAAGATTTTTCCATAATTGGATAAAAAGATCATTTGACATTAGCCTAAAAATAAAGGCCGACATCCTTCCTGTAATTCCGGGAAGGTTATTTGACAGGATGTCAATTTCTTATTTGTCAAGAGACCATTCTCAAAGAGATAAGATGGCCTATCATTTTTACCTCACATACTTCAAGCCATTTTGGACTGATTGCCGAACGGAGGGTTATTCTTCAGAGAATTTTGGAATAGCCTATTGGGAGAGATCTAAGGATACCCAAACGGATTTGGATAGAATGAAATTTTATGCAGATAAAAATTGTGCAAAAATTTCGCATATTCTTACTCACGAAATGTTAAGAATGAAAGGCGAAAAACGGAAGGTGTATTTTGATACGGTACATGAACTATGGGATAAACACGTGTATGAAATGATTCCATTCCAGTATTTCAATAATAAATTTGAGCGAGTTTCAAAAAATGAATCTTATAGCTTTGTTACAATAGATCCCAAGAGAATCAATAATTGAATTGAATGTCCTTTTTGAATAGAATTGGCAATCAGGCAAATTGACAGAGTAATAAAAGCTGGGGCTGTGTGCTCATTAGCAGGAACGTTTATCTTGGTTTTGCTGGTTCTAGTAATCATCATCTTTCCTGTTCACAAAACTTGCATCAATAACGCGGATTGCGAATATTCCTCATCAGCTCCTGGCATGTTGAGGAGTGTAGTTTCTCCTCAAACTCTGGTCATATCTCTGCTTACTATTGCTGCAGGTATCTTGATGTTTAGATTTGGTACTTGGTACAAACTAAGAACAAAATCTTGATTAAGTCCATAGTATTTGCCGCAAAAATGCCATTGTCAAAGTTACAATTAATCCATCGTCGCCAACAGAATCGTTAGAATATAAAAAAAATAATTTACAATACTTTCTTTCCGGGATTCATGATTTTTTTATCATCAAATATAAATTTTATTTGTTTGAAAACGTCATACACTGTTCCACCATACATCAAGGGTACAAATTTAGTCCTGATAATTCCATCTCCATGTTCTCCTGAAATGGAACCTCGTACCTTAGTGATATAGTTAAAAACTTCAGAGGCTAGAACATGCATCAATGAATTAGAGCGACTTGAACTTAAATCCATAAAAGGCCGAAGGTGTAAATTCCCATTCCCAGCATGACCATATACCACATAATCCAAATTGTATTTGGCAAGTGCTTTTAAAAGAAAGATTAGATAATAGTATAGAATATCTGGATGTACTACTGTGTCTTCAATGATTCCCGCAGGTTTTCTGGATCCCATTCCTTTTTTCATGGCGCTATTCAATGAATTCCTTCTTTCGTTCCATGCCCTATCCACGCTTTTTTGATCGTAGCCACTTTCAAGAATTTTTACTCTGTCACGCATCACATGTTCAAAATTGGAAACTTTGTCATAGATAGAATTATCGTTGCCATAAAATTCAACAAACATGATGCATGCGTTACTTTCTCCAGAATCACCACCGCTCCATCCTTCCAAGATACTACCCCTATCCAATAATTCCATCGCAACAGGGTTGTGTTCAAGAATTGATGGTACGGCCATAGCGGCGTCTAAAATATTTTCAAACCTAAGGATTACAAGGCACTTTTTTTCTGGAATGTCTAGTATGGACACTCTACTGCTCGTCACAACGGCCAAACTTCCTTCCGATGCAATGAATATTTTTTGCGGGTTTATTTTATTTTTTTCAAAGATAGCATCTAAACGGTAACCGCTTGAATTTTTGTTCACATTAGGATAATAACTTTTTAAATCAACATTGAGTGATGAAATAAATCTTAACATTTTACTAACTTTTTCATCATACTCATTACAATCAGCATATCCCAACATTCCACTCCCATACACCACCTCAACATTCTGGACATAATTGATTATACTTCCGTAACCCAATCCATGTGGACCGCTTGAATTGTTGGATAACATTCCTCCAATTGTGCAATAGTTACTACTAGCAGGATCAGGTGGAAGAAATTTGCCCTTTTTTGCAAGCTCCTTGTCTAATACCGCCTTTACAACCCCTGGTTGGACAATGACGTAGTTATTCCCAATTTCCAGTATCTTGTTCATTTTTTTAGTAAAATCCAATACAATACCATTGGATAATGATTGACCCAATAGCCCTGTGCCAGCCCCCCTGCAAGTTATTGGTATGTCCCGGGAATAGGCGTAGCTGCATATTTCCTGTATCTCGTATTTGTCCGAGGGGAAATTTACTGCCATAGGTTTAACACAACAATGGCTTGCATCTACAGAATAGATTCTCCGTGCCCAATCGTCATCAAATATATTAGATATTCCAGTAAGTTCTGAAATATCAGGCTCGACCATAAGTAATTTAATATTCGTTGTGGATTTTAAGCAATTTGGATTTGAGAGGTAAAGAAAATAGGACAGTTACATTGAAATTTCTTTTTCTGGCCTTGACTTTTTGCCCTTTATTTTCCTGTAAAACCAAAGTTTTAATGCAAAATATGCACCGTAGATTACTGTCTTTGCTTTCATACAACAAATTAATTCAAACTGGTATTTATTATTTTTATCACAATTACACATACAATTTAGCAAGTCAATCCTACGAGAAGTTAGCATATTGATACCTAAATTGCCCAACTCTACTTGTTTGCTTACTTTGTAATCGTTATTGTGTTTGACTCTTGAGGAATTATTGTATGTTCTGCTTGAACAACTATTCTATTTGCCCCTTCGACCAATATTGGATAAGCATGGACATTTTTCTTTTTTATCAGTGTCTCAAGAAACGACAGTGCCTCTTTTTCTTCATATTCTTTGACAATCCATCTTAGAGCAAATGGTAGGGTCTTGAATTTATTCCATAAATATTCAAGAAATTCGTCTAGTTTTTGGTCTTTTGTTCGTTTCCGCGAAGCAAGCCCATAAATGTTCCTGACTTTACCTTCGTAAACAATTCCCTGACCATCCTTTGTCGTTACAAATGGTTCTATTGCGTATACGTTGTTTATTGACAAATTGAAGGAGTGTCCTATTGTCCAAATGTTTGGGATTGACTTTCCAGCATGAATGGTATATCGTTCAAGAGAATGCCCGCTTAAGTTTTGAATCGGTTTACACCCATATTTTGTGATTGTATTTTCTATTATCTTACCTATATCAGAAACTCTTGTATTTGACCTTGCAATACTTATTGCCTCGTCAAGAGCCTTTTGAGCAATATCAATTAAATTTTGGTATCTTGTATCATAAGTCACTGTCACTGCCGTATCAGCGATATATCCATCAATATGAACTCCTACGTCTATCTTGAGTACGTCGCTATTTTTGACCGTTATCGGATCGTTAGGTACTGCAGTATAATGAGCTGCAATATCGTTCAAACTAACATTAACAGGAAAAGCTGGCTCTCCCCCTTTTTTGAATATCTCTTGTTCAACGTCATTGCATATATCGCTGAGAGTTCTGCCAGTATGGTCCTGTGTCCTTGCATATTCTCTAACTTCAGAAGCTATTCTGCCGGCTTTGACATAATTCTCAAAGATATCCAACTGTTAAAATTCAAAGTTAAACATATTTAGAGATATTGTTATTATTCTACTCAAGATATATAGTTCAATTCGGATAGCTTTTTCATGGACGGAAGCATGAAACAGACGCAAGTTTATGATATACAAACACATGATCAAAAAACAATTCATGATTACATCGAAGCAAGAAAAACAGAAACTAATCTTGCAAGTAGCACCCAGAAAGTAATGATTGATAACTTGAATCCGTTTTCAAGAAATACAAAGAAATATTTCAAGGATGTTACGAGAGATGATGTTGTTTCATTCCTAAACAGTTTAAGAAGCGAAACTGAAGATCCAAATCACAAATGGATAGGCACATACAACTTGTATGTAGTAACAATAGGCACATTTTTCAAATGGTTATATTATCCCCAGAGTGAACCGAAGGAAAGACCAAAGCCTGAAATTTTGCTTAATATCAAGCAACTCAAGAGAAAGGAAAAATCTACATCCCCTTAAAAGGAACGTCATAGCCCGCTGGTATCGTAGATAAAAAATCGCTTCCATTTAAGCCAGACGAGGAATTAAACAATTTTGAGGGAGAAGAAATACTCAGGAAATATCTATAGCCAAAGTTGCTATGACCAAACGATATTTGATCTACAGACTCCGGAATCCTCTTTATCGACAGAGTGGCCACTATGCTTTTGACAAGGCTTCTCTCTTCGTGGGTGAACTTATGCACACTTATATTTTCATGATTTAAGAAATAAAGATTTATTCCAAAAAACCATAGTGATATTAATCACCAATGTGGTGTATTCATTCATGCCCATTGTCACTGTGTCGCTAATCGGTGGAAGAACCCAAAGAGAAAAGGATAGGTTGGCTGAAGCAATAACTGAAAGTGTCTGTAAGATCTTACGAGTTGACAAAAAGGAAGTAGTAGTTGTATTTCAGGAGGGCCCACACGGTAACTTTTATTCCGAGGGCATCAGACTATAAATATGAGTTAACCAGAAAAATTGGATTCAGCACTAAAAATTAGTGCTAAATTATTGCGGGGATTGAAACTAAAGACATCCTGTTACTGATAGAAAATAGCTAGAACCTAAATTAATTTAATTTTATTATTTTCCATGATCTAATACCTTCAAAGTAAACCTTTGTCCACAATCTTTGCAGGTAAGACAGGTGATGACAAAACGTGTCATTCGCTCTTGTTCTGACTCATTAACCTTAATGAATTGTTCACAAACTACGGTTTCCTTTATATTAATATCTCCCTCTGCAACTCTGGGCGCACTTGTCTCTAAATTCTCAGATCCGCATCCTATGCAGCATAATTTAATCTTACTAAAATTGTTAATTAGTTCTGGATTACTAGGTTCGTTATGACTATCTACCATCCCTTATCTCACTTTAATTGATATTATATGTTTTTAAAGATAAGCTCAATTTCTTGCAATTATTTCATAAATAATATAATGTGACAAGAACGTTCATTATGACAGAGCTTAGTATCAATAGCTGAATAGTGCAGATGCTCATTTTACTTTACTTTATTTAGTCACTAGGATAATAAGGCCGACTATCAAAGTCGCGGTTGTCAGAATTAAAGATAATATAGTCCATTTGGAGAGGTCATGACCGGTCATATCTTTTCAATCACTTTCAATGACTGTAGACGAACCCTCAACCATGGATTTTACAATATACCTGTGACAGTGTTCACCTTTCTCACAATAACATAGAAGTGTTATAGTTTCTCCCTTCTTAGATCGTTGGCGCAGCTCTTCAATTTTATCAACCGCCTTACTTTCTTTCATCTGAGGATAGAATTTTACACTGTATCTTTTCCAATCTTCCTCAGTCCTTTTACTATCCTCCCATTTATTGAGTGTGTCCTCCTC
>JALYLJ010000214.1 GCA_030774295.1 Thermoproteota archaeon | reverse complement strand
TGTGGATTGTGTCCGACTAGCATAATTATATCATATCTATCATCCTTTTTTTTCACTGCATTGAGATATTCTGTATAACCTGATCCGTAAAGAGAGTTTTCAACTATAATTTCACCTTGATAGCCACATGCCTTGGCAACTTTTAATGCAGTAGAAGAGGCTCTGATTGCTGAAGAGCTTATTATTAGCTGTGGGACAACCCCTTCTTTCAATAGCTTTTTGCCAATTCTAAGTGCATCTCGCTTACCTCTATTATTTAGAGGCCTATCATGATCAGATAACTCTGCAAATTCCCAACTTGATTTGGCATGACGAAGTATCAATAATAATTTGGTATGCTTTTTCAAGGGTTCCTCATAAATTAATCACGTCATCCTTGTATATATTGTGAATTTCTATTTTTTCCTCTATCTTTTCATCAATATTCTAGCAGCTCTAGAACTAATTTCAAAATCATTGCTTCTCTTTCAATAACGTTTCTTTGAACGATACTCTTTGTTGTAGCAAGTAGCTGCTCACATGAACCGATTTGTACTTCTATCATATCCCTCAAGTCATTATAAAAGGGTTGATTTAAATATTCAATAAAATATGCTGACTGTCTTGATTTAACACCACTGGAACTTAATTTCATTCCTGTTATTTGCTCCACTTCAGTTAAATTCAATTTTTGATTATTGCCTCAGACAAAAATGTCTTAAATAAATTAGGTTCTATTCTTTTCCTTAATACTATTCTGCAATAGTTATGAGTATGAATACAATCATCTATTCTCTCGCATCTGCAGCAAATCCATGAAACGTATTCTTGACAAATTTTGCACGTAGCAAAGGGTATTAAACAAAAGCCACAGCATCTGCAAGATTCCTTATTAAACATATCTTAGAAGATAGAGGATTTCCTTATTAGAATTGACGAAGGTAATCTTGTAGATACTACTAGACTATATAGAATAAATTTATTTATTATTACTATTGATTTTCAATTCAATCTATGATCATAGAAATGATCTGAATTTTTCCGCCTCCAATTTCTATACTTCACTTCCAAAATTCTAATCATAGTAATTGACTGATATTCATTATTATTATTACTTCATTATAGTCTAAAATGTGTTCGAGAATAAATTATATTATATCATATCTTCAATTTACCAGTTAACTAGTTTGATATAATAATATTGCTATTTCCTAGTAACAACAATAAATTTCTAAATGCTATAGCTAAATTAATTATTTACTAAAATCGTTATAATTGTGTTCACGATATAACCTCTCTACATTCCCAGCTGCCTTGATATCGAGATTGGAAATTAAATGTCCTAAACTCCACGTATCATAATCAATCGTTAATGTATTCCATGTTGATGTCATGTTTGGATGATGATTCAATTTTTGAGAAGAATCAGCTACTTCGTAAATAAATTCAAATAAAGTGGAAAAATCTTTAAACGTAAAAGTCTTATGCAACTTACCATTAAATATTGTCCAACCTGGCAGTTCAGTCAATGCTTCTTTTATCTGACTAGCTGACAATTCAACATATTTTGGAATCGTATCATTTTGAACAGAAGCAAGGGCATATTTGATATCCGACCCGTTAATCAAGACAAACGATGTATTATTTTCAGATTGACTACCTAAAGTTTCTTTCAATGTAGACATATGGATCAAAGTAATCATAAGTAGTAACAAAATATTTATTATTAGAATAGCCTTCTTTTTCACTCTATTTATTAAAAAACTGTAATATTTAATATTTCACCATATTTACTATTCAGTAAGCTACCGTTATCCATTTCCGTTTTACCTGCTAATTGTACGGCCATCCAAATATGCGATAATAAAGCAATAATTACGAGTGTCTATTTCTATCAAATTTTTCTTTAATAATTGATAAATATTTATGGAAATGTACTAAGTGATAGTTATAGTTGACCAATTATGACACTAAAATCCTACTGGTGCTTTCGTTTTCAATCCTTGCCTCTACAGTATCTGGCATTATGTTTCCTTCTCTAGGAGAATTTTTTTCTCCATACATCCTGGTAATTCTTGGACTATTATTATTTTTGAATCTCATTCAGCTTAATTTCCAAGATCTCATCTCAACCTTTAAGAAACCAAAATTTCTGTTTATTTTATGTATAACGAAAGTATTAGTAATACCGGTAACAATGTATTTCGTTACTAATCAAATTTATCCTAAATATGCACTGTCTGTATTATTATTATCTGGCATTTCTACAGGACTTGGCGCTCCATTTGTTACCAATTATGTAGGAGGTAGGCTTTCTATTGTAGTTGGTATGGTGATTGTCACATCACTTGTGGTTCCCTTTATATTGCCAGCATTAGTATATATTCTATATCACACTGAATTTTCAATTCCAGTATTTGATATGATTTTACTACTGGTGATATCCCTAATTGTTCCTCTAATAGGGAGTGGCATTATAAAAAAATATTTACCCAAAATAGCTACAAGTATAAACAAAAGCTCATTGCCTTTATCAATTATTTTAATGGCTTTGATTAATTTGGCAATATTTTCAAAATTTTCAGATTATTTCTATTTGGAATTTACCTTTGTAATTACTACCACTGTTATTGCTTTTGCATTATTTGCAGTATTTGCTATTACTGGTTATCTCATTATGAATCTTAATAATAGAGGTACATCGATGAAATACAAGATTTCAGGTCTTATTGCAATCAGTTATGTAAATAATATACTGGTAACTGTTTTTGCACAACAATTCTTTGGTTCTCAAGTAGCAGCACTTGCTGCTTTTTACAATATGCCATACTACATAGGAATTATTTTCTTAAAAATATTATATTCAAAAATTTTGAAGACTAAAAATGATGAGTAACGGAATATTAGTATATCCGATTTTCATATCATATTAATAACCCAAACTAGAGTGATCACTTATTTTATGGAAACAATTAGCAAAAATAAAGTGTATGTTACAAGAAAAATACCAGAACCAGGACCATCGATATTAAAAAAGTATTTTCAAATTAATATGAATCCTGAAACAGATATACTTGACAGATACACTTTATTAGAAAATGTCAAGAATGTCAACGCATTAATCTGCATGTTAGGGGATAATGTAGACTCAAATGTCATGGATGCAGCAGGTCCAAATCTTAAGATAATAAGCTGCTATAGTGTCGGATATGATCACGTTGATCTTTATGAAGCCACAAAAAGGAAAATAATAGTAACAAACACACCAAATGTATTAGCTAATACTACGGCAGATCTGACTTTTACCTTAATTCTTTCTGCATCTAGAAATATTGTCAATGCTGATAGACATGTAAGAATCGGTAACTGGGAATCTGGATGGTCGCCTGATCTCTTTCTTGGATATGAAGTATATGGAAGTACTTTGGGTATCATTGGTCTAGGAGAAATTGGAACACTCGTAGCAAGACGTGCAAAAGGTTTTGACATGAAAGTACTTTACTATAGTAAAAATCGTAAATATGAGATTGAATCAGAGCTTGATATTACTTATGTCCCCTTGGAAGAATTGCTACAACGTAGTGATTTTGTTTCCATTCACGTATCACTAAACAAAGATACTTTACATTTAATTGATGCATCAAAAATTAAGTTAATGAAAAAAACCGCTTTTATTATAAACACCTCAAGGGGTAAAGTGATAAATGAACAAGATTTGATTAGTGCCCTAAAAAATAAGCTGATAGCTGGTGTTGGTCTAGATGTCTATGAAAATGAACCTATATCCAAGTCTAATCCATTAACTCAAATGTCACAAACAACATTATTACCGCATATTGGAAGTGCCACTTTTATGACGCGATCTAGGATGGCCGAAGTTGCAGCTAATAATATTGTAAACTTTTTTAACGGAAAGGGGATATTACACAAAGTAAATTAGGTCTTAACTGATTCGTACATGAAAAAGCCTATAGTTTTTTAACTTATTCCTTACACTTACCAAGTTTTATCATATTCCATTTAGAATTGGCATATTTCGGAAAGTAAGTTTTTATCGATTGAATCGCAAACTTTACTATTTTGAAAGGATCTTATACTACTCACCCTTGTGTTTTCTATAGTCTATTTTCTTTTCATGTTCTTCTCGAACATGATGAAGTCTATCCTTCTCATGAATAAACTCCTTTCTGCAATCATGACACTTCACGATAGGATAATGGTGAATTTGTCTCATATGAGAGATCAATTCGTCATAAGTCTTGAATTTCACTTGATCAATACTGCAAAGAAATTTTTCACGACTAAAAAATTTCATTACTATGAATGAGATTTTGAAGTAATAAAACTTTCTTGCCTGACAGGAAATCTCCAAAAACAGTTACAAATAGATGTTTTTATGTTGAACTTAAGAGATCCTTCAGCCGTAACGCAAATAGTAATTATGGCTGTCAATATCCGCATTTTCATACTCTGATAATCATGTCGTTAGCAAAACAGAGCAGTATGAAATTATTATGATTACCAACTTACTTGGGGTGATAAAGTCAAACT
>JALYLJ010000213.1 GCA_030774295.1 Thermoproteota archaeon | reverse complement strand
CTACACCCATAGCACCAGCTCCCATGATAGTGTTAATTGTCCACAATGACGCTCTCCTGAATGCAGTTCCTCTTTCAATTAGTTGAGCGATTCTGTTGGCCATGATGTTCGGATTTAATTCGGGCTTTGTTACTTCAGTAACGGATACTTGCGCATTTTCTAAATTAAATTGCTGTTCCAATCTACTGGTCAAATCTCTTATGCCACTACCCTTTCTTCCTATAACAAGACCTGGCCTTATCACAAAGAGTGTTATTTTGGTACCAATGGGTGTTTTTTGAACTTCGGCTCCTCCATATCCAGCATCTTTTAAAGTAGAACTTAAAAATTCATTCAGTTCCATGTTTCTAAAATTATTCTTCATTACGTTTTTTATCGCACTCAATTTATTTTGCCCTCTCTAGCCACGATCTCTACATGCGTCAACGTATCAACTTTGGGACTTGATCTTCCCATAGCCCGGGGGGTAAATCGCTTGAGCTTTGTTCCCTTATGGATAACACATGACACTATTTCTAATCTATCAAGGTCCATACCTTTGTACTCTGCATTTGATTCTAAATTATCCAAAAGACGTAAGAATTCTTTTGAAGCCTTCTTTGGAAACCTTCCGGAAAAAAAACCATCACGAATATTTGATCTGTGTGCTACTTCATTATGATACCTTCTATAAGGAACGGCCACTTTTTTTTCAATCACTTGATCTAAAACATTCCTGGCCCTTTCTAACGACAACCCCTTAATCGCTAAGGCAATTTCTCTTGCGTGCTTATGCGAGATGTCGGTCTCTCTTAATGCTGCTCTCACATGTTTGTTCTTGTCAAATTGAGAAAATGAGTAAGAATATGAAGGCAAATCTATCACTTTAATGGCACGTATAGACTTGACCTAGAAGCTCCGACTCCGGGGGCACCGTGCTGAACTCTTTTGTTTGTAATAGCATACTCACCTAAATAATGTCCTATCATCTCGGGTTTAATAGTAATAGGAGTAAAATCTTTCCCATTGTGAACATTGATAGTAATATCAACCATGTCTGGAAGAATTATCATGTCTCTAACATGAGTTCGTAAAGTCTGATTGGACTTTCCTTCCCTAATGCTTTTTATTCGCTCACGTAGTTTTCTTTTTTGATCATCCATATACTTTCCTACCCTCTTATCGAGAGATCGCCTTTGTCTGGCATTTAATAACGGAAGTAGGGCCTCTATTGATAAATTCTTCAATTGATCAACGTTATAACCTCTAAATCTAAATTCACGAACCAATTAATATTATCAGCTCCAAAATACTCCTTTTAAATTTAACTAGATGAATCAATCTAAACCAATCCTAATTTTGTTGCAAGTTGTCTTGCTTCATCATCTTTAGTAAATCTGATAATTGCCTTTTTCCCTTGTATTGTGCGAAATAGATTGACTTCTCTGACATCTGATTCATACATTATTTTTATGGCCTGCTTCACATCATCTTTTTTTGCACTATCTGCAACAATGAAGGTTAACTTATTTTCCTTCTCAATCAGATTGAATGTCTTTTCTGTAATGTATGGTCGAAGGATGATTGTGTGAAGATTGTCTTCCAAATCCTTACTCACTATTGGTTCACCATGCTCTGAACTTTTGACCAAACTGTATTTATGTTATTCATAGAATCAATGGCATTTTTTGTATACACAGTCAATCTAACTGGCTTTGTTCCTGGAACAAGGTCTGTAATGCTTAGACTTTCTACAGAGACTACACTTACACCAGGAAGAGATTGTCTCAGCTTACTAACTGGAGAATTTTTTGATACAACTATGAGACAACTCAATGCTGAGCGCTTCTTCCTTCCTCGTAATCGTGATTTACCGGATGGTACTCTAACAATATTTGTAGATCTTGCAAGGTCTTCTTCTAGCCCTAGTGATAGCAAAGTTTTTCTTAGCTCTGAGGTCTTTGTTATCTTCTCCAGATCATTTGATACGATAATCGGAAATTCAGAAATTTTTCCAACTTTGTGACCTCTCTTTTCTATTATTTCCTTATTGGATGTTGCTGCAATAGCTGAGCAAAGTCCAAGCTGTCTTTCTTTTTTGTTTATTTTTTTGTAAGTGTTTTTCCATGAAACCGGGGGATGTGCCAATCTTCCCTTTCGAACACTAGCCACACCGGCAGCTTGGCCTGCGCGCTGAAATCCTTCACCTCTGGCCCTAGCTATTCTGGCAATTCCTAAGCCCGTATTGCGAGATTCTGCACTAACAATTTCTCCTGCTGCAGGATATCTTCCTTGGGGTTGGAATCGTGCTGAAAGGACGTTTACATATACTTTTTTTATGAGCTCAGGTCTATAAGGGGTATTAAAAACAGACGGCAGTTCTAATGATTCTAGGTCCTTTCCTCGAAGATCCTTAAGACTAACTTTCATTTCATTAATACCTCCAAAACTTTGGGCTCTGCTACTTTCTTGCTAATAGTTCTGACTGGAAATCTCATCTTGACTAATCGTTTAGGAACTCCTGGTACGGAGCCTTTGACAATTATGTAATCATTTCTAACCAATCCAAAGTGTTCAAATCCGCCCTTTGGATTAATCTTGAAATCACTGTCTTTTTCGGGATTTGAAATTATTAATATTCTTTTATTATATTCAGTCCTTTGATGGAATCCTCTCTGTCCTTGTCTTGGAACGGTATAAGTCACAACTGCAGGAGAGATTGGTCCTAGAGTTCCAAGGGCCCTTACACTTTTTCTTGATTTATGCTGTTTTCTCTTTACTCCAAATCTAGTAATAGGACCTTCAACTCCTTTCCCTCGAGTAATTGCCGAAATATCGATAAACTGTCCAGTCTCAAAAACATCTTTTATGTTTACTTGCTTTCCGAAATTGCTAACAACGTATTCGATTTTTGATTTATTATCTTTTCCACCGATGGGTATTTCCCAAACAAATGGTTTCTTTTGTGCCAAAGACGCGGTGTAAGGATTAGAAGATACAACAGCAACTACCTCTTTAATCCTGTCAATGTGCGCATTGATTTCATCCAATTTTCCTTCCTTGAACTTGAATGATGCCTTTTTTGTGAGATATTTGTCATTGTCTTTTGCAAATGCATCAAAGATAGCTTTCTTGCCGTACGCTGTTTCCGTATATGCTCTTATTCCAACTATTTTTAATGGCGGGGTTGCTATTAGAGTAGATGAATTCATAATATTCTTGCCAAAATTTGGAGTTTTTTCTCTGTCATCTACAGATAATACATTTAAATTCGTAACTTTATAGCCTCCAAAACCTAATAATGATGATTTCTCCAACTTAGGATCCGACCATGTTCTAACCCTAGATTCGAGACTTCGTGCACGCACTCTTGGATAGAATGCCATACTACCCCTTCTAGGCGCACTATATTTTCGATGACCCATGATTAATCGATTTTTTGTGATCCCATTAATAAATTAAACTTAAGGACAATTTTGAATTGGTTAAAATCATGTCTACTGACTTGCCTTTATCCTATCAAACTTGAATCAAGCGTGTAGGTAATTATTGACTATCGATAAAGTACCTAAAATTGCTTCTTCTAGCCTTACTGTTTGAGTCCCTTGCCTAGGAAACATATTCATCAGAAGATGGTTCGGTGAAATCTTTTTGTTCTCGCTTTCAAGTATTTTACGCAGCCCAAATCTAGGTCCACCAAATACGATTAGAAGATTTTTGGATATTCTGATTCTTTTCATCATCTCAGTCATGTGCCTAGTAAATTGCGAACCTTCCACCGAAGTCATCAAGACTTCGCATTTCTGACTTTCTATCAGTTCTGACAATGAATCTACATATTCTACATCATATCCCCAATAACCAGGAACTTGATTTTTTTCAATGTCCTCAGCAAAAAGCTGGCCATTATTTGAAATTTTTACCAAGACTTTTTTGCCCAACTGATTTCCTCTGTAGCTGATTAGCTGTTCAAGTCCTACATCTACATACAACATGTCATTTTGCTTTACAACAAACCCAAATCGTATTTCGTTTTTTACACTCCGAATGTCTACTCGTGTTTTATGGTGAGGAGATTTTATAGGGGGTAAACTGCCTGCATGTTTTAGCATCCACATTTTGGGGTAGATTTTTTTTCTAAGATACGGCGGTGTGTCAAGATATTCTAGTATTATTTTCAGAATTTTCCTATCATCTTTTTCTGCGTTTGCGCTTCTATCATGGTAAATAAAGATTTTACCAACGCAAAATATTGAACAGGAGCGAGAAATTTGTGAAATTTTGTAACTTTTGTCCAGAATGGTTTGCGATTCTATTAATGAAGAGTCAGGTATAGCAATAGATAGATTAGTCAAGTATGATGTAAACCGTCTATTCTGATAATAGTTTTTCTACGGTTATCGCCATTAGTCCAGTAGATCCAAATGTAGTTTCACGAAGGTCCCCTTTTTTATCAATGAATATTGTTGAAGGAGTCCCTCTTAGGGAATATTCTTCGAAAGTAAGTGGGCTGTAAGGTTTTGTCTCCAAATATGATTTAACACGTGAAATGATTTGTTCTTTGTCTTTTTCATGGTACAAATCATAATCGAGCACGTTTGCATTAACAAATTCCATAATTCTCTTTTCTTCGATTGGCAATTTTTCTTTTGCAAGCAAATCCATTCCCACTGGAAATGGAATAGAATAGGATAGCTTTCCTTCGTTTAGTAACTTACTTTGGTATGTGAGAGTAGTAAGGGTTTCACCTATCACCTTTTTTTCGTTTAATAGTAATTTTAGGTTTTCAATTGTATTCTTGTCAAAATCTTCAAAAGCAGTGGCAAGTCCCAATATTGCAACTTTACTGTTCTTGTATTTGTTATAGGTATCAATTGCCTCAGGTATTCCATAAACGAAGCAACCAGGACAATTTACTTGAAATACTTCAACTACTACAACTTTACCCAAATAATCTTTCAAACTAACAGGTCCCCCTTGTACCCATTCACTAACTTTCAAATCAGGAGCGAGCGACCCAGTTTTAACTGTCACAGAATTCACAATATTTCTTGAATATTTAAACCAATATTGCTTTGATCAAAATTTAATTAAAACAAAATTATTGAGGCGCCCTTTTACTGGCATTCTCTTTAGACTTTGAAGCATAGGTTTCTATATCATTATTTTCAACCCGCTTCATCTTCTTTGTTTTCATATCTATCTGCGCCATTTTAATATGTCTTGTTCCAGTTTTCTCTTCACTAACCAAGTAAATTGATTCCAAAGCAAGGCTACTTGCCTCTTCCATGCTTACGTCTGTTTGATAATTTTTTTCCAGGAATTCATTAACTTGATCACTTCCATTTCCAATTGCAACCGCATCATATCCAATGTAAGTTCCGCTTGGATCTGTTTGATACAGTGAAGCACCGTTCTTATCAACGCCGGCGAGAATCAATGCAACACCGTAAGGTCTAACTCCTGCGTATTGAGTGAACTGTTGTGCCATATCTGCGAGATTTTTTGCTACACCTTCAACATCCACGGGTTCATCGTATATCAGTCTATTACTTTGCGCAAAAAATCTAGCATGATCCACTTGAGTTCTCGCATCAGGGATATATCCGGCCGCTGCCACTCCTATGTGATCGTCTATTTGAAATATTTTTTGAGTAACATCGGATACTTGTAATTTCCTAGCTTTTTCTTCAACCGCCAGAACTACACCGTCCTTACTTTTTATTCCGACTGCTAGGGTTCCTCTTCTTACAGTTTCAATAGCATATTCTACTTGGTATAATCTACCGTCTGGTGAAAACACCGTTATTGCTCTATCATAACCAGCTGCTGCAGGTAACAAATCAGCTCTAACTTGTTTGCATTCGTTAATTTAAGTTTACCTTAGTATCATACTTTAAATTGTCAAAGTATTTTCTGAAAAACTGACCAACATTTGGAGGAAGAAATAACTTTTTATGGTCATAAGAATGTTCTTTCACTTCACGCCAGAACAATTGAAGTTACTAAGGATTCTAACCTCACTAAAAATGGCGATTGTATTATTGGAGTTTCGGCTAACAAAGCTTGCAATGATCTCGATATTGCCCTGAAAAGGAAATTAAGAACTAGTGATACATTTGTAAAAATAAGAATAATTGTAGATCCGATTGAATTTGAATTAGCTGGATTTGGCAACACTGATCTAGAAATTAGCCATAAACACGATATAGTATTGAGAAAATCAAATTATGCTGATTCTAGAACACTCGCTATCTCATGTGATAAATCCGCAATTGATATTCCTAGGGATCTAGTCAAGATGCTCACAAATTCTGATGCAAAAGGAATCTTGAGGATAACTGTAGAATAACAGTTCTTATATATTCAATGAACGCGATAGCTTTGCGTAATCTCATATTTTTGAAATTTTCTCATAAACGTACTTGTACCGTTTCAACAATTCATTGACAACATTAGTAGGTAGTTCGGGCGGAATTGGCTTTGTTCCATCCTCAGAGGCCTGCTTAACTTTATCTCTGAATCCAATTTTAGTTAACCAATCTCTAAGATATTGCTTATCATAACTAACTTGTTCTTGCCCCTCTTTGTACGCCTCTTCAATCCACATTCTGAATTCATCAGGGCCCAATGAATCAGCCAAAACAATATCACCTGATTCAAGATCCTTCCCAAATTCAAATTTAACATCTGCCATAATAAACCCTGCTTTATTTGCTAACCCTGACATTTGTTTGTAAAGTCTTATTGATGTGTCTTTCAAATATCGTAATTCATCTTTAGTCAAGATTCCTTGGGCACGGATTTGTTCCTCGTTAATTGGCATATCATGGATTTTTGACTTTGTTGTTGGATCAAATACTGGTTCATTAAGTTTTGAAGCAATTTTCAAGTTGGTCCCTAGATCCGGGTCAGCTGAGCTGCAGTACCTTTCATACAGACTACCGTATAGATATCCCCTAACAACACATTCAAGGGGAATCATTTCAAGTTTCTTCACAACCATTTTGTCTTTGGCATCCAATCGTACCATATGATTTCTAGTATCCAAATAGTTAAACCAGAATTTGGCAAACTTGCATAGAATTTCTCCCTTTCCTTTTATGTCAGTAATCATAGGTACATCGTACGCCGATACTCTATCGGTAAAATGAAATAGCAAGTTCTTCTCATCTACTTCATAAACGTCTTTTACCTTGCCACTATGAATGAATTTCATGATTCATCTAATTTCTGTATATGCATCATATCATGTTTTACTCTTGAAATCCATATTCATTCCATTTTTTTGTTACTAAACTAACAGTACTTTCGTTAGGTAGTGCTTCTTCTTGAATGGGTCTTTCATATCCTTCCTCCTTCATTTTCTTAGTTGCATCAATACCCATTTTTGATCCCAGATTCAATAATGGTGATGCGGGATCTAATGTATCAGTAGGTGCATTATCGATTAACATAGTGTCTCTCTTTGGATCGGCCCGCGTGGTCACCGCCCAGATAACATCATTCATATCATGTACATTGACATCTTGGTCTACTAAAATCAATATTTTTGTGAGAGACAACTGGCCCATTCCCCAAAGACCCATCATTACCTTTTTTGCCTGCCCAGGATATCTTTTTTTAATAGACACTATCGCGAGCCCTTGAAACCAACCTGCAGGAGGCATTGAAAAATCAACTACTTCAGGTTGGAAGAGCCTTACCAATGGTAGGAATGATCTTTCAATGACTTTGCCTATGTAAGCGTCTTCAAGTATTGGTTTTCCTACAACTGTTGTAAGGTAAATTGGATTTTTTCTCATCATTATACCTGTAAGAGTGAAGGTAGGAAAGGGTTCAGGTGGTGTATAGTAACCTGTATGATCTCCAAACGGGCCCTCTACGTTAAGTTCCGAGGGATCAACATAACCTTCTAAAACAATTTCTGCAGTTGCAGGAACTTCAACATCGATAGTTCTGCACTTCACAAGATCTATACCCTTTTTTCGAGTGATCCCGGCAAAAAGAAACTTGTCTAAACCTTCTGGGACCGGAGCAACAGCACTAAAAACGGTTGCAGGATCCGCACCTATTACTATAGCCACTTCTGTTTTTTGAGAATTCTCTTTATTCATTTCATAATGCAATGCACCTCTCTTGTGAATTTGCCAGTGCATTATCGCTTTTTTAGAATCGATTACTTGTAATCTGTATACACCCATGTTTCGAATCAGTGTTTCTGGATTCTTAGTTACCGTTATGCCGAAGGTAATGAATCTTCCAGCATCTTTGGGAAATGACTTGATTATAGGCAAGATATCCAACGACGGATTGGAAGTCTCAATGACCTCTGTAATTGGTCCACCGTTTACACTTTTGGGTCCATAGTCAGCAATCTCTGACAACTTTGGAAGCATCCTGAATTTATTCAGCAAGCCATGAGGTATTTTTAGCCTGGTTAAGGCGGACATTCGTTCACCAATTTCTTCAAAATTTTCCATGTCTAGAGCAATCTTTAACCGTCTCAAAGATCCAAATGCGTTACCAAGCACAGGAATTTTATATCCTTCGACGTTTTCAAATAACACCGCCGGTCCTTCATTCTTATACATAACCCTCCGTAGAATTTCTGCAATTTCTAGATCAACTGAAACTCGCGTCTTAATTCTCTTCAATTGATCTATTTTTTCAAGTGACTCCACATACCCTCTCAGGTCCTCAAAATGCACATTGTTACTTTTTTTATATGAGATATTAGTTTTGTTGATCTTCAGTTTGTGAAATAAGGTTGATACGTTTCTATATGTTCAATTAACTTTACTTTTTTTAAACAAAGAATTCAATAGCTTGCAAATTGAAAATAAACATATCTAGAATTAAATACAAGATAAATTACAACCCTGTGAATTACAATACCAGCACGGGTAAGTACGAGAGCGGAAATCAATCTTATACATTTTATAGCCAAGCAAAGGTAAATCTGTGGAAATGTGACAAATGCACGATGAAGTTTGGCACCTTTAGAAGTTTGAGAAAACATAAGTCTGAAGTACATGCCTATTGAATGTCTGTTGAATCCTTACCGTAGCGCAAACTATTAAGAAAACAATGATTTTTCAATTGTATCTTCAAAAGTCAATTTCATGAGAGAATAACTTTGCAAGTTGGTCGAGAATTCTTGCAGTCGCTCCCCAGATGACTTCATTTTTATACGTAAATTTAGGTAATTGAGAAATAGAGTACTCTTGCTGATGTTTTACATCGCTCTCTTTACTCTTCAGAAGCGATATGAGCGGAGCATCAATAATTTTTTCGACTTCATAATTTGTAACTGTTATCTCTGGAATTTTGTCTAATAGTGCCACGTACGGATAGATTATGTATCTAGAAGTCAGAGTTCTTTCTGCATTCAAACTTCCAATAACCTGTTCTCTTTTGATACTTATACCAAGTTCCTCTTCTATCTCTCTTATCGCAGTTTGAAGCATATTGACGTCCACTTTCGTAAAATTTCCTCCTGGAAAAGATATCTCACCGGCGTGATTTTTCATTAGTTTTGTCCTCTTTATTAGAAGGATATGAGGATCGCCCTTTGTAAAATGAATCGTTATCATTACCGAAGAAAATTTGAATCGTTTTTCTTGTGACGGTAAAATTAGTTCCTTACGTAAGAAAGGATATATCAAATCTTTGACTAGCTTTTGATCATACAAAGGAGCATCATCTTGTGTATATAGATACATAAATTATAAAATCTATCTGAGGGTAATTTTGAAATTTCAAGCGAAGTTTCGAGATTATAAATTAAGGATTTAATTACGATAATTATTGTAAGATATTGATGGAATTCAAAATTATTTATGAAATGAATCCTCCAAAGGTTCTTTACGATAATCACTATGATAACGACACCATAAGAAAGAATGTCGATATTTTCATTTCAAAAACAATACGTATATCAGAATTTGTAGATGGAATACATTTGACTGATAATGTACTTGGAATACCAAGAGTTTCTAGTTTGATGCTTGTATCAATGCTCAAAAGGAATGGAATTACAAAGCCAATAAGCTGTACATGCAGACTTTATGACAAAAATCTTATCTCTGTATTGCAGTTTGTTACAGAAGCCATTTTGTGTGGCGTATACAGTATCCTTGTCCTTCGTGGAGATGAGCCCATTATTGGTAATAAATTTTTCAATATATCACCCTCCAAGGCTATCAAGACTCTCTCAGAACATAATTTTAATAACTACATCAAACTCGATTTGTCATTCCCAAATAAAGTCAATGATACAATGAAAATCAAAAATAAACTTGAGGCAAAGCCACGTGCATTTGTTACACAATCAATAAGCAAGATCGACAATTTGAGAGACATAGTTAAAGTGTCTGCGCCCTACGGTATTGATGTTATTCCGTGCATAATGTGCCCATCAAGCAGAAACGAAATATCCGCACAGAATATTGGTTTGGATTGGCATTCTTACAAAGAGAGGCCTGAAAATTTTATTCGCGAAGCGGCAAGTTTAACAAAAAAGATTCTTTTGTGTTCCCCAAATAGCTTTGAAGATGGCCTTCATCTTGTTAGGAAATTAAGGGAGGCCTAGTCAGTTTTTTGTTTTCGTGCTGCACTAATTTCGCTTCTCAACTCCCCTAAAACTTCACGGTAGTATGGTTTGAGTTCGTCATCTTCAGTAAGCCTCGGTCTTCGATGATCAACTGTAATTTCTCTTTTGATTTTTCCCGGTCTATTCGTGAACACAAATACTCTGTCTCCGAGACATACAGATTCCATTATATTATGTGTTACAAAAATGATATTTTTTCTGGTTTTAGACCAGATGAGTTGTAATTCTACTGAAAGAAGGTCTCGGGTTTGAGAATCAAGAGACGCAAACGGTTCGTCCATTAACAAAATTTCTGGGTCCATAACAAGCGCCCTGGCAAGCGCTACTCTTTGCTTCATTCCCCCAGATAACTGGTAGACATACGAATCAGAAAATTTTGTTAATTGCATTGTTTCAAGGTGAGCAAGCGCTATTTGACGCCTCTTTTCTTTGTGCAGACCAGCTATCTTAAGACCGAATTCAACATTTTCGACTACTTTGAGCCAAGGAAACAAGGCATTCTCCTGGAATACCATTATTCTATCTGGGCCAGTGCCTTCGATTTGATGGCCATTAAGAATGATTTCTCCTTCAGTTGGTTTGTCAAGCCCTGCTAGAATATTAAGGAGAGTTGATTTTCCACATCCCGATGGACCAACAATACACACAAATTCACCATCGTTTATCGTAAGGTCAATATTTTCGATAGCGGTGATGTATTCAGTCTTATTTGATCTAGTAGTTTTAAATTCTTTTGACAAATTTTTAACTTGTAATTTCACGCCCATTCTCCTCTAGAAAACAAATAAGCTTGAAGGCACCTATCAAATCATATTCTCTCCTAATCACGATACTTCTATGAATTACTATTTATTTGTAAAGGAGTTCGATTATTTCTTTCGGAGACGCATTAGTTTTGAACCCCTTTTCGTTCATAATAGTTTTAGATGATTGAAATCCATTACTTGCAAGAGTGCTAATTACTTTGTCCAACGAGATGGAACTTTTTTTTGCCGACGATGCTATACTATCCGTCTCAAAATAAGCAGGTATCGGAAGCTCGGAAGTGCAAATTTGCATCATTTTTATCAATCTGTTATGGTCATTCGCGGGCGAGGTGCTACCTTCGGAATTTTTCAATTCATTTAACATGCAATTAACAAAATCAGGATCAAAAAGACTATCTATCCAAAGTGGTCCAGCCATAACACATTTGGCGCCGCATAAATCACATACTAAATTCTGTTCCCTGATCTTTTCAACCCTGCGAGATTTACACTTGTGACAGTGTTTAATAAATCCTATTTTTGATGAAACAGTGTTTGCAAGCGAACTACTAAATATTATTTTCAGGTACACTCTAAGATAATGAAGATTACTGTGGCAAAAATAAGGAACGACTGATAAATCAAATCTGGAAGCATTTAGTGCTATAAAAGATACCAAAAGACGTACCCCGATTTCGTTAGAGTATTCAGTTCTTATAGGAAATCCGTAATACTTTCGATAACATACGCTTGGGTAAACTCCACACAATACTGCTGTATCTGTTGCTGTAATGGATATCAATCCTCCATTACTTACTGATCTCAAAACGCAATCAACATAGGGCGATGGACTTCCAAATGGATCTAGATCAACAATATCAAATCTTCGAATTTCACGTTCTTCAAAGTTTAGAAATTTGCAAACATCATTAGTTTTAAAAATGCATTTATCCTGAACTTGATTTAATTTCGCACTTTCTTTTGCAAATTCGATAGCAATTGGATTTAGATCATTAAAGTAAATTGTTTCTATTTGTGGAACCTCTACGGAAGCTCTCAAACCTCTTGCACCAACACCGCAAATTGAATCGGCTAATGTTTTATTTTTTGAAGACGAAGTGTAAACTTTGTACACCAACATGGAAATATCTCGGTTCCATTTTGCATTCGGATTGAAGAAAGCAGGATTCTTAGGTGGAACGCTTTGCGAAAGAGCTGAACTGGGGACTATGAGTGATGTTTTACCCTCTTTGATCTCTGTAACGTCATGATTCAATCCTTGTTGATATTCCATAACTTTTGGTTCCTAATATATCATCATCCTCAAGGGGATAAGATAAAAAGCAACAAATATTGATTTGAGTTGAAGGGGATTAGAGTTCACTGAAAGTAAAAGCAAAAGCAAAAACATTATTTGTGGAGTAGATGAAGCCGGTAGAGGGTCTTTATTAGGTCCAATAATAGTAGCGGGAATCAGTGTAAGTAAAAAATCCGTTTCAGAATTGGTTGAGAAAGGAATTAAGGATTCGAAATTGCTTAGTCCTAAAAAGAGGCAAATTCTCTTCGGACATGTTATTGGCCTTGCCGAATCAATTTGTATATGTAGAATAGGTATTGAGGACATTGATTTTCATGTATCTAAAAACAATCTAAATCGGCTAGAAGCAGAAGCTATGGCAATAACGATTGGCAATATGGATTCTTACAAAACCTATGTAGATTCATGCGATGTAAATCCATCTAGATACAAAAGAACAATCAATAGCTTTCTTAAAGGAAATAATACAAAACTGATTTCAATGCATCATGCAGACAAGTTGAATGTTGTTGTATCTGGAGCTTCCATAATTGCAAAAGTGATACGCGATTCTGAAATAAGCAAAATTCGGCTCAAATATGGAGATGTGGGAAGTGGATATCCTTCGGATAAAAAAACTATAAAATTTGTACAAGAATGGTTCGAACAAAACAGGGAAATTCCACCATTTGCGAGAAAGTCATGGAAACCCGCTCAACTCATATTATCTCGTACTGTTATGCAGTAACTATCCAGGACAAAAAATTGCTTCTACCATTGCATGATCCTTATCAAACGGAGCAAGATCTATATTTTGCTTTATCGTAAATGATTGCCCTTCTAGTCTCCTAATTTCCTGGGAAATCACATTTTTTGGAGACATGGTAACGTCAATGCTTCTAGTCTTTATTACAAGTAGCAGTGGTTTTTCTTCCTTAAGGTAAATTTTGCAATTATCAGTTGCTATGTTCGTCTGATCTGGTTGGGCAATATCGCAATAAACGAGATCCATTTTATCATATATAGAAAAGTAACTTCTCGGTTTTCTCGCATCTCCTATGATTGGTATAACATTTGTTCTCTTAGACGAAACATTTGAGATTAACTCTCTTGCGACTCTAGCGGAGGATTCAACCGCAAATATTTTACCAGTGTGTCCAAGAATATCCGAAAGGTGACTGACTGTAGTTCCTGTTGATGCACCAAGATATAATATGTTTCTAATTTTGGAGAAGTCAAACCGTAGACCTTTTGTATAAGCTGCTGCCATTTTACTTCTAAATGGATCCCACGTTCTGTATTCATTTCCATCTCTGGAAACTAGTTTCTCACCGTAAAGAGTAGTACCTTTCAACATGTTAATAGTTGCTAAATGAGATTTCCCATTTACCATAACGCGACTAATAACGTCTACGTTTTTCATGTCGCATCTTTCGCCTCTTGAATTGCATTGATTTTTTTGGTCTCCTTTTATCAAATCTGGGTCTCTCATCAAACGATTCTTTCCCTTTTGGAGGTTCATGATAAATCCTTTGAATCGTCTCAATCCTCTTTGTTAATTGATCTAAAAGCGAATTATCTAATGAAGCATTTCGATATACGTCAATTCTCACTGCTATGGCTATTTTTGAAGAAAGGGCACGAGCAATTTTCCCTCTTTGCCATTTTGGAGCTGAGTTAACCGAAGGATGTTGGAATATTAGGCCGTGCTTTGGTGGTCTTGCTCCTGTTTTAAGTGCACGGAATAAGGCCTTTTCAGCACCAATTATTTGAATCGTACTTGATGGCATCTGAGCCAATTTTAGCAGAGTACCTGCCTTGGCTATCAACCTTGCACCAATGATTGCAGTAAGAATATTTTTCAGGTTTGGCGCAAGTATTTCCATCAAGTTCTCTACCGAATTGGATAAATCTGTTCTTAATTCTGATAACTGTATTACTTGTGATGCTAAAATTCTAAGCGATTGAGCACTCTCGTCAGTTAAACTTCCTCCTTGACTTTTTGATATTGCTTGTTTAATTAATTCAATTTTCTTGTCTGGTACACCAAGTTGAGTTAAAAGCTCACTGGTAATATTTTCCCTAGGTCCTGCATCCTTTACGATGGCGGCATACGTAATAATATTCTGGAGTATATAGTCCAATTCTGGAAAATGAAGACCGTACCATTCACGAATCCTGGTGCTAATTGTGTTAATTATTTCGTCTAATTCATCTAGGGTATTCACTGCTTGAACCAAGTGTTGATCTAATTTTTCAGAAGTTTCTTTTACCTTCATAGATGAAAGGTTTATGGCAAACTTTTGTAGAGCTGCGGATAACTCTTCCTTAGTATTAGAAAACCCAAACTTTATCATTAGATCCAATTTATTTTGATTAATCTCATCCTGGCGGGAATCTGACATTAATTTAACGTCGATATTTTCAGGTTGAAAAATATCAATCAAGTTTTTATTATTAACTCTCACCTGATCAAAATTTTTCAACTGGGCAATCAAGTCTGTGAGATACGATTTATTACTTTGTATTATTGATGAATATTCAATTTCTGGACTGTCAAATTTCTTACTATAAATTAAGTTTGAATCCTCAAGTACGCAAATCCCAATTTCAAACAATATCACATTTGCAATTTTCAACTAGATCTTACAGTAAGTTAATTTGGTCACTAAAAAATCTAACATTATTTCCAGCAAGGTGTTCAGTGTATTTTAATTATCGGCAACTATTCGCCAATGTTTGCAATCTCATCCCCGTGAATATCTTCATAATGAGCATCACACTCATTCTTTGTTAGAAATTCTTTCGCACAGACCTTACATCTAAAGGTGCCGCCCTCATACTCTGACATATTAGAATTTGAAATTAATTCAAGTAAAAATATTTATCGGGTATTTAGGGTTTCCAATTCATTAGACTGTAGGTTTTTTTTCAAAAAGTACGATTCAATTGATTCTTGTACTGACAATCCATCATGTACTATTGATCTTACGGCCCGTATCACTTCGATAGGATGATCTGATTGCCAAATATTTCTACCCATATCCACACCAGAAGCTCCATCTTTTATCGCATTAAAAGTAAGGTCTAGAGCATCTTTTTCTGGCAATTTTTTGCCACCTGCAATTATGACAGGTACTGGACATCCTTCAACCACCTTTTCAAAGTTTTCACAATAATATGTTTTAACTACATGGGCACCCAATTCTGCAGCAATTCTACAGGATAAGGCAAGATATCTTGCATCTCTAGCCATTTCTTTTCCAACTGCAGTAACTGCCAAGACGGGTATCCCATATTTCTCACCTTCATTTACCAGTTTAGAAAGATTGCTTAGTGTTTGATGTTCATATTTACTGCCCACAAATATTGACAGTTCCAAACATGATGCGTTAAGTCTTATGGCTTCTTCGATAGAAGTTGTAATTGTCTCCTTTGAAAGATCTTCTCCCAAGATGCTAGTACCACCGGAAACGCGCAGTACTATCGGAATATTCGATTCTGAATCTACACAAGTTCTTAAAACTCCCCTGGTAAGCATTAAGGAGTCTGCATATTGTAAGAGCGGCTTAATTGTCTTTTTGGGATCTTCTAATCTTTCAGTAGGTCCAAGAAAATAGCCATGGTCAACTGCCAACATGACTCCTTTTCCGTTCCGTTGATTAATTATCCTTGATAAGCGATTCCTAATTCCCCAATCCAATGTAAGATAACCTGACCAAACAAGTTATTTATATCTTGATCAAATTGCCTTTATGATGTTACTACCAATACCTTCATGGCGTCGAATGCCTCGTGAGCGCATTTGAAGGCATCACTGCTTTTTTTAATTTGAAAACGATGCGTGATAAGGGGCAAGAGATCAATGGATTTATCAGACATTAAGGACAACGCCTGATTGGTTTCTATTTCTGAGGCCCCGTAGCTCGGAATTATTATCTGTTCGTTGGAATAAAGGGAATTCAAATCCAGGTCAAATTTGGAACCAACTGACGGAACCCCAAAAAGCAGTATTTTTCCACCTCTTCTTGTTATGTTGAGTGAACTTTCAAATGCCTTTATGCTTCCGGTTGCTAAAACTGTGACATCGACACCTAAATTATTAGTGTTTTTATTAACAGCATCCTCAAGCCTTCCTTGATTGAGGTTGACCGTATCTACACCGTATTGTCTGACGAATCCTAATCTAAATTCATTGATGTCGGAAACGACTATTTTGTTTGCACCCCACAACCGCGCCAATAGTGTATGCATCACGCCTGTGGGTCCGGCACCCAATATTGCCACATTATCACCGTGCTTTATGGAAATCTTGCTTAATCCTCTAATGCAACAAGCAAAAGGTTCGATCAGAGCTGCTTCATCGTAGGAAATAGTATCAGGGAGTTTTAATACACCTCCGTGTTCAATATTCCATTTTGGAACAACGAATTCTTCAGACAATCCACACGGGTCAATGTTACTAGTTTGATATTTGTTGCACATTGTATAGTTGCCTTGTATACAATACCTACACGAGTAGCAACTTACGTGATGATGTACAAAGACCCGATCCCCTTCCTGGAATTTTTTTATATTTTTACCAACTTTGATAACAGCTCCTGCCGGTTCATGTCCCACCCTTAAGGACTTCATTCCGTAATTTCCATACACCTTTTCTAAATCTGAACCGCAGATCCCGCATGAACGCATCCTTACTACTATTTCATCATCCTTATAACCCGGCAATTCTGATTCAACCAGAGTTATTTTGTTATCAATTACTTTTACTGTTAACATCCCAAATCCCTTTTCATGTCTTACTTGAATTAAAAATTTAATATAATTTGCTATAATAACAGTTACTTTTTAGTCTAAAATCGATAAGTTATTAATTCAGAGTCATTCAATTGTGGTACTATGTCATTCAAAAGACTTGGGGCCGTAATATTACTCGTCAGTGATATGGATAAATCTATAAAGTTTTATCGCGATGTTCTTGAACTGCCCATCAAAAACACTTCATCTGAATGGGTAGAATTTTTTTCAAGTGGTACAGTTCTTGCCTTACATCCATCAAAAAGCAAAAGCAGAACAAAAAACTCTGGGGTCTTGGTTGGTTTTATGGTAAGTGATCTGGAACCAGTAACAAAGAAGTTAAAAGACAAGAAGGTAGAATTTTTTAAAGAACCCAAGGAGGAATCATTTGGCAAGCACGCCATAATAGCAGATCCAGACGGTCATTTGATTTCCATAGCCGAAATTAGTTCAAAGATATCTGAAGGTTTCGATCTAATTGGATTGATAGGTGCTGAATAATACCAAATACGAGATAATTTAACCAGTCTCAGTATTCAAATTTTCTTTGCATAATATCCCCATGTATCAAGAAATTATCGAACAGATTTTCATTTGTCTTCGATGCAAACACTACATAGATGTTTTCATTCTTATAGAGTACTATCAATAACTGGACTCTGGTAGTTTCATCATCAAGTGTCAAATCCCCTGTTCCTTTTATTTTTAGGATTTGATTTGATGCCTGGTAAGTAATGTTGTTTGCACTTGTAGTAACAAGCTTAACATTATAATTTTTGGTAATGTTATTCATAGCATTATTCAATACAATATTTCCAGTAAAGTTCGAAAATTCATCGCCTTTTATAGCTAGATTCCATGAGCCTTCCAACTGATAGTAATTTTTGAGTCCCAAATCTTTACCTTTTGTACTGTCTGCAATTGATGAATTTTCTAATACATTTATTATCATTTTTGTAAGTGTGTCGACTGGATTGCTGAGCGAAATAATATCGTCAATGGGATTGTTTGCATCGTTACTACTACGATTGACAGTAGAGATATTTGATTTAACTCCGGACGTATTGTTTAATCCCAGAGAATATGTAGTATTTCCCAGTTCAGTTAGACTAGTGGCGTTGTTAAAAATACCCCCATATATCAAATTTGAATTCTGAGGAAAGAAGTTAACTGTGACTGATTCGTATCTATATAAAAAAAATACCACTGAAATTATTGATATTGCAATAATTGATAATAGGAACAGGTTTTTGAAATATGGCATTTGGTTGAATATCATGATTTTTTAGGTTCAGCTAAGTAATCACGAACAATGGCGTTTATTTCAATTGCGGTATAGTTACAGCACCTTCAGAAGCAGATCGTGCTAGCAGCATGTATTTAGCAAGCACTCCATTCCTGTATCTTGATTTTACCGGCTTCCACATTTTTCTTCGCTTTTTGAACTCAACGGGACTTATGTTCAGATCAATATTTCCTTTCTTCAAATCAATACTAATTTTATCTCCTTTTTTTATTAATGAAATCGGTCCACCAACCATTGCTTCAGGAGAAACATGACCAATCATAAATCCCCTAGTAGCACCTGAAAATCTTCCATCAGTGACCATAGCTACTTCTGTACCAAGACCTTGTCCAACTAGTGCTGCTGTTACTGCAAGCATTTCCCTCATGCCTGGTCCTCCTTTAGGACCTTCGTACCTAATAACAACTACATCACCCTTCTTTATCTTTTGTTTCGAAATCGCATCAAATGCATCTTCCTCAGAATTGAATACCTTTGCAATGCCTTCGAATTTTGTTGGCTCAAGCCCCGCAATCTTTATGACTGCACCTTCAGGAGCTAAAGTACCCTTAAGAATCTTCAATGTACCCTCGTTATGGAGAGGTTTTTCACAAGAATACACTACCGGTTCGGAGTTACGTAAAATTATTTTTTCAAGATTTTGTTTCATTGTATTACCCGTGACGGTCATAGTATCTGGGTTAAGTAGTCCGTTTTTTAGTAAACTTTTTAGTATAATGGGAACTCCACCTACTTTGTCTAAATCCACCATTACATACATGCCTCCGGGTCTTGTATCAGCCAAGTGAGGTGTTTTTTTCCTAATCCTTTCAAAATCTTTCAGATCGAGACGAACACCAACCTCTTTAGATATTGCAAGCAAATGAAGTATTGCATTAGTCGAACCTCCTATAGCATTTGCAATTGCTATTGCATTCTCAAAGGCTTCAAATGTAAGAATTTCTTTTGGCCGCAGGTTATTTTCTAGTAAATGAAAGATTTGTTTTCCTGTCTCATAGCAAATTTCGTTTCTCTTTTCACTTAATGCTGGAGGTGAAGCACTTCCCGGCAATGCTATTCCCAATGCTTCACTAATACACGCCATCGTATTTGCAGTATACATGCCTCCACATGAACCCGCAGAGGGACATGCAGCGTTCTCCAACTCTTTTAAATCTTCAAGATTTATTTTGCCTGCCTCAAAGGAACCTACAGCTTCATATACGTCTTGAATGGTAACCTGCTTTCCATTCCAAGTTCCTGGCAGTATAGTACCGCCGTAGACAAATATGGACGGAACATTGAGTCGAGCCATAGCCATAATTGTTCCTGGTAGACTCTTATCACATCCTGAAATTCCAACAAGGGCGTCGTATCTATGAGCTCGCATCATAATCTCAATTGAATCTGCAATAACTTCACGACTGACCAAAGATGCCTTCATGCCTTCGTGTCCCATTGCTATGCCGTCAGATACCGAAATGGCAGTAAATTCTCTCGGAGTACATCCCGAATCCTTTACTCCTGCTTTTGAATGCTGTGCCAAATCTCCCAAATGGATATTGCAAGGAGTTGCCTCATTACAAGTAGAAGAAACTCCTACGATGGGTTTTGACAAATCATCATCATTCAAGCCCATGGCTTTATACATCGCTCTGTGTGGAGCTCTTGCTGGGCCATTAACTACGGTTCTACTGACAAGTTCCATCAGTGAAGTAGAGATTAATGCGTATTTTAATATAACATTGATACTATCCTAAGTATCGATCAAAAAGGGTTATCACTCAACTAGGGCAAAAATCTTTACGCCATCAATTCCTTCTGTCTTAAATAGTGTCTCACACATTCCACATTCAGCATTGTTATTAGCGATATCCACCGCAGAGATGTCTTCATTTTTGTAGTCACATTTTGGACAAGTGAATGTGAATTTCACATTAAATTCGTATATTTCGATAGTTTCAGTCATCTACAGTTACAAAAAAAATTGACCTATTTAAAAGTCACGCAGGAGCATGCCAATA
>JALYLJ010000212.1 GCA_030774295.1 Thermoproteota archaeon | reverse complement strand
GATCTAATACCAGCCGCGTTTTTGACGGAAGGAATAGACCAAACAAGAGGATGGGCATATACATTACTGATAGAGAACGTAATAATGACAAATGAGGCTAAACCGCCTTTTCAATCGTTTCTATTTCAAGGTCATATCTTAGATGAGAAGGGAAATAAAATGAGTAAGAGTCTGGGTAATGTGTTGGACGCAAACGATCTCTTGATTAAAAATTCCGTGGATGCGATTAGATTTTATTTTATGTGGAAGTCCTCTCCTATTGAGTCGTTAAGTTTTAGCTTAAGCGAAATGGGTTCTAGGCCGTATCAAGTGCTTAGTACCCTATATTATTTGCATATCTACCTAGTGCAAAATGGAACATATGATAAATTTGACACTAGAATAATCGACATAGATTCAGTCATGAAGAGCAAGAGTTTTACAATGACTGAATCCTGGATTTTATCAAAATTACAAACGTTGATCAAAACAGTAACAATCCAATTAGATTCTTGCAGATTTAATGAAGCCGCAAAAAATTTAGAAGAATTCATAATCAATGATCTCAGTCAAACTTATGTTCCGGTGACTAGGGATGATATATGGGACGACAGCGTTGAGACCATAGAGCGAAGAAACGTAATTTATGCAGTACTTGGATTTACATTATCTCAAATTGACATACTTCTTCATGTATATTGTCCATTCATTACAAATTATTTGTATTTGATCTGTTTTAAGAATAAAGATATGGTTTTGCTGGAAAATTGGCCGATTTTTAACGGTAAATTAGTAGATATTAATGCTGAACAGGCAATAGACCAGGCAAAAAATATTATTTCTATAGTTAATGCCGCCAGGATGAAAGCGAAATTTAAGAGGAGATGGCCCGTTAACAATGTTATCATATTAGCTCAGGATGTGAACCTTCTAGAATCAAATGAATTATCAGAAATATTGAAGAAACAGCTCAATACCGTCTCGCTTAACATTAAAACTTTAGATTTTAGTAATTTTCTTGCAAAAATCAATACACTCTATCGAGAGAAACTGGTTTCCTTAAATGCAAAGCTCAAGATAAATAAAATTGCTCCTCGATTAAAAAACGATCTAAATAAAGCCCTGCAGGCATTTGAGAAAATAAATTATAATGATTTATTCAACCAGTTGATGTCAAAAGACAAATTCAATCTAAAGTATGAATCTGGAGAGATTGACCTTTCAAAAGATGATGTGGAATTTACTTACACCGGAGAAATACCTTATGTCATGGTCGAATCAGAGCAAGAGAATATTACTGTGTTTATTGATACTACTAGAAGTAACGAATTGATAGCCCTTGGCCTTATGAAAGATATCGCAAGAAATATACAACAGCTGAGAAAGGAAAGGGGTTTTGTTCCTACAGAAATATTGTCGTATGCCCACATTTCAAAACTAGAAGTAGATGATATAGCATCCCTTGAAAATCATAAAGAAGAACTGGCTTACTACATAAGAGTAAAAAGCGTCGTTATCACTCAAGACATATTGCAAGATATTGAATACAAAGAAATCGAAATAGACGGCAAGAAAATACTAATTTCTGTGCAGTAGTTATATTGTTGCCCATAATTGGATATTATGAAATGAGAGATGAATCATCTAGACGTTATTTAATTATGCTAGAAAATTTGTAACGGCCATATTCATGTCTTTGTTAAAAGTCAAATAGTAGTTGGCTTAGAATCCTTTGTTATTAATCTAAATTTTGATTCATGGCAAAATTGCCAAGATTTTCGACATTATTAGCTGCGATTGAATTTCGGATTAATTGATAGCTGCTATCATGACAATTACAGGAACAGAAATTTCTCAATATTTCATTCTCAATTATTAATCCCTTACAATCCCTATGATTATTGCAAATACATATTGAGGATTTAGGCAATAATTGTAATTTAGTGCAACTATTGTATATTTTTTACTACAAAAAACACGGCAATAATTAAATTATACTTTTCCATTGTTTTTTTGTGGAAGTTTACTCAGAAAAACGACCATGGGGATCCTTTGAAAAATTCAATGAGAATGAACAGTGTACGGTAAAATTGCTCCACATAAAGCCTGGTTCCAGATTGAGCCTTCAATACCACCATAAACGAAAGGAGTTTTGGAAAATAGTTAAGGGGTCTGCGACCGTACAAGTTCAGAATAAACAATCGTCTCTTAAAGAAGGCGACGATATCATTATTCCATCTGGCGCAAAGCATCGGATTCAAGCGAGTAATTCTGGCTGCACTGTCTTGGAGATTTCGTACGGTAGCTTTGATGAAAATGATATTGTAAGAATTGAAGATGACTATGAAAGAGCATAAATTTTCCATGTTACATTCATAACCATTACTCAGTATCCCGACAGGTAACCAATGGAAATAAATCGATTCAAAATAATTTGTGTTGTATTTAACGAAATACAAATAAAGCCCTAATATCGCTTCTAATCTAATGAGCGCAAGTAAGAAACTCCACATGAATCTTGTGGTTGTGGGACACGTTGATAATGGTAAATCTACTATTGTTGGTCATTTATTAGTAGATATGGGTGTGATCGATCAAAGAACTATTGATTCTTTTGCCAAAGAGTCCGAAGAAACCGGAAAGGGTGATACTTTCAAGTACGCTTGGGTACTAGATAGCATAAAGGATGAAAGAGAAAGAGGAATCACAATTGATCTGGCTTTCCAAAAATTTGAAACTTCTAAATATTTTTACACCTTGATTGACGCTCCTGGGCATAGAGACTTTATCAAAAACATGATTACTGGAGCCTCAGAAGCAGATGCCGCAATTCTTGTGGTGTCGGTAAAACCCGGAGAAACTGAAGCTGCTACTGATCCAGGAGGTCAAGCCAGAGAGCACGCATTTTTGTCCAGAACTCTTGGTGTAAGCCAAATTGTTGTTGCATTAAATAAAATGGATGATTCGGCATATTCGGAAGCGCGTTATAACGAAGTCAAGGAAATTGTAGAAAAAATGTTGAAACTCGTAGGCTATAATCTTGCCAAGATAAGCTTCATACCAGTTTCTGGCTGGAAAGGAGATAACCTAGTCAAAAAATCGGAAAATATGCCGTGGTATAAGGGACCAACATTAGCTGAATCACTTGATCTCTTCGAGCCTCCAGAAAAACCGTTGGGAAAGCCACTCAGGATACCAATCCAGGATGTTTACTCAATTACCGGTGTAGGTACTGTGCCCGTTGGTAGAGTGGAAACAGGAGTTCTAAAGGCCAATCAAAAGGTAATGATAATGCCTGCAGGCGTTACAGGTGAAGTCAAATCCATAGAAACACATCATACGCAAATGGAGTCCGCAGAAGCAGGTGATAATATTGGCTTTAACCTCAGAGGTGTCGATAAGAAATCAATCAAGCGTGGAGATGTAATTGGCCCTGTCGATAATCCACCAAATGCTGCGAAAGAATTCGAAGCGCAAATAATTATCATTCATCACCCTACAGCAATGGCACCAGGATATACTCCAGTGCTTCATGCTCATACGGCGCAAGTTGCTGCTACGTTATCTGAATTTGTGGCAAAAATTGATCCAAAAACTGGAGGAGCTGTTGAAGAGAAACCAAAGTTTCTAAAAACTGGCGATGCTGCAATTGTTAGAATAAAACCTGTTAGACCACTTGCAATAGAGACATTTAAAGAATTCCCGGAAATTGGTAGATTCGCTCTAAGAGATATGGGAACAACAATAGCTGCTGGTGTCGTTAAATCTATTATAGAAAAATACGACCCAAGTGCCAAAAAGTGAGGCTTATTAATGACTCAGGAAGCACGCATCAAATTAACTAGTACCAATCTTGTTATGCTAGAAAACGTATGCCATGAGATAAAGGGCATTGGAGAGAAAAACGGAATTAAATTTAGAGGCCCACATCCTCTTCCAACCAAGAAAATGAAAGTCGTTACGAGGAAATCTCCATGTGGTCAAGGTACTAATACATGGGATAAATATGAGTTAAGAATTCATAGGCGTGTTATTGATCTGGGAGCTGACGATAGATCAATCAGGCAACTAATGAGATTAAAAATTCCTGATGATGTATACATTGAAGTCTCTCTGACATAATTGTTACAGTAATATTCTAATCATCTAGCCTAATTCTTTTTTAATTCTAACATATGCATTCGATGGAGTAATCAAATTGGTAAAGGATTGCGGATTAAAAATTTTGGCGAGTATTTCGATGCCTGTTATAATCCTGGGACTAGGCCTACTAAAATACGAAAGCGCATCTACTGCAAAGACCATATCGGTTCGAACTGCTCTCAGAGAATTCCACTGATGATTATGACTTAGGGACTCGTATTCTCCTAATATCCTCTCAAGATCAAACCCGCAAGGTAAAAGAATCAGAATGTCTGGATCGAATTCAACAATTTCTGAAAAGTCCATCTTGCGAGATCGCTCCCCAGTTAGGCTAATTCCATTTATTCCTCCTGCAATTTCGACCATTTGTGGTACCCAGTGACCGCAGATGTAAAATGGATCAAACCATTCCAGACAAATTACCTTTGGTTTATTACTTTTAACAGTGGTTGATATGTTTTCGATTCTTCTTGTCAAGGAGGCACAGATTTGTCTGCCATCTGTTTCCTTTCCGACAGTTTTGGACACATCGATAATATTTTGTAGTATATCGTCAACGTTGTGAGGATCAAGGACTAAAGTATGTGGCTTTTCATCCAAGTATTGTATCACCTTATCTGTTTCTCTAGTGTGTGGTGAACATACCTCACACAGTCCTTGGGAAATAATAAGGTCTGGTCGTATTTCCTTTAGTAGCTCATAATCTACTATGAAGTAATCTTTTTGTAATCTTGAAAGTTCCTGGATCTTTTCCTCGATTTGCACGCTTGTCATTGATTCCGAATCAAAAACTGGTTTTATTACTTGAGGCTTGTTTTTTGCCTGTGATGGAAAATTGCATTGGTGAGTTACTCCAAATAGCTGATCTTGAGATCCTAGCAAGTACAGTATTTCTGTTGCACTTGGGAGGAATGAAACAATTCTTGTAAACATTGAAAATTGTAATTTTCTTGATTGTATTAAAGAGCTTGCTTGCTTGCGTCTGTCTCATCTGGCCAAACAAATGACGACTTGCCAAGGAACGTCAACCGTGAATACTTTAATAAACTGAAATAGAGTTAAAGGTGTTAACAATGAGCAATTTTGCACTGTCAAATGGAATGGATCAAAATGAAATTGATCGACGTACCAAAAATCTTTTGGATTTATTTAAAAGGAATTTTCTCCAGAGCAATAGCGATGACTTTGTATCGGATGCTTTGGCAAATATGATGGTATGTAATTCTGTTTATGCAAAGATCTTCGAAGGTTATTTGGCTCTTGCTGAAAAGAGGAATATACCGCAGGAGATGACTGACGGTTTTGTTAAATGGGTATCTGATCAGTTGGATGAACTTAAAATAAAACTGACTGAAAAATATCAGAAAATTGATATGAGGTAAGACGGGCCCGATGGATTTTACAATTTGATTGTTTATGCCCATTTTGCTTCCGGGTGATTTTGCATGAAAGCGGTCATTGTTTTAGTGGGAAAGTTCTTGATTTATTCATCCAAAGCCGTTTAATACGGGAAATTAACAATAGAAACGTCTATATGATTATTTTAACGGATTTTTTGTATGAAAATCGCTCCATTTATTCTAGTGGCTGTGATCGTTTTCGTGTTTTCGGGTTTAATACTCTATGCTGGGCATCTTGAAATTTTTGGACAGTCAGACAATACCAGAAATTCTACCTCGATTTCAATTAGCAAGATCTTTAAGGACGTTCAGGGATCAGTTGTTCAAATTACTCGTGAAAATAAGCAAGCCCCTGATTCTCCAGGAGACGAAAACGTTACTAGTCTGGGATCTGGATTTGTTTTCGATAAAGAAGGTAGAATAATAACTAACCATCACGTGGTACAAGACTCCAAAAGCGTCGATGTTACTTTCATTGATGGTAATCGGTATGTAGCATCTGTAGTTGGAAGTGATCCGTTCAATGATGTTGCTGTTATAAAAATTACACAAAATATATCTGAAAAACTTCGTCCACTAATACTCGGAAATTCATCTGCTGTGGAAGTAGGGGACCAGGTTATTGCAATAGGTAACCCTTATGGACTTGCTGGATCAATGTCCCTTGGTATTGTCAGTCAAAAAGGAAGATTGATTTCAACTGAAGGATCGGCATTTAGTATTCCTAGTGTAATTCAAACAGATGCATTGATAAACCCGGGCAATTCGGGAGGGCCATTGCTTAATACTCAAGAAGAAGTAATAGGGATGAACACTGCAGGTGTATTGTCGGATTCCGGAGCATTTTCTGGAATTGGTTTGGCCGTTCCTTCCAACACAATTTCTAAAATAGTTCCAGTTCTCATTAGTAAGGGGAATTATACTCATCCATGGCTTGGTACCTCTGCCAGCTCATTAACTTCCAAATTAACAGAGAATTTTGAGAATTTGAGTAGAGACTTTAAGGGAGTTTATGTCGATTCAATAACAAAGAATGGACCAGCTGATAAGGCAGGGCTTCGTGGAAGCACTACTGATCAATATGGTGATAAACATGGAACGGATATAATTACTGCAGTTGACAATCGTAATGTTACTTATATGGAAGATCTAGTATCATACTTAGATGAAAACAAAAAACCAGGAGAGAAACTAAATCTAACAGTTCTTAGAAATCAATCCTATTTGGATATTGGTGTTCTGTTAGGCGATCGTAGTAACAGTACTAAAACTAATGACACAAAAGATCCATATGATTAAGCTTTGGCGCTGAACAAAATATAACATTTCCAATATACATCACAAATAGTACAGTCATCTAAAAATTCAAGAATTCATAAAGAATTGTAATCCGATGCTTGCAATATACATTACTAAAAGTATGAATCCTGTCCTTATTCCAATCTCTTTTCTGAACAGTAAACCCACGGCAAACAATGTAACTACTGTAGCCAATAACATTTGTTGAGTTAATATTTCACTTCTGTCTATACTCGCACCTAGACCGCTGTGATAGATAGCTCCGAATACGGCAAACGCAAGTAATAACGTGTTGTTTAATATTTTTGAACCAAGTACATTGGCAATCGCAATAGATGTCCCATGAGCCCCTTTTCTAGCAAGTAACATCAACGATATTTTCTCTGGCATTTCACCGGCAATAGGGCTTATTACTACTGAAAGGATTATTGCTGAAACACCTATATCAACGGAGACGTGTTCTAATGATTTGATGAAGGGTTCTGCACCCAAAAAGATACCAATAGTTCCTATCATAAAGATTATACCAGATTTTATTAACTGTTTTTGATTACTGGGAAGATTGATGTTCTCCGAAGAATTACTATAATCCTCGATAACTTTTTCCTTGTCTTTCTTCTTTTCTATTCTCATTTCATAAAATGCTATGAATACGTACACCAAGAATAAACCGGTAAACACTATTCCGTCTGTGAAATGGTAACCATCGATAAACAGTATTGCACTTATTACTGCAGTTAGTAATAGGAAAATCTTGTCCAGTTTAAATGAGCTGACATCTATTTTCTTGATAGGTTTTTTAGAAAGACGTGTAGTTGCGATTAAGAGCATTATTGCTAGCCCAAGTGTCATCATCAGGACGTTGCTTCCCAAACCTGCACCCAAAGCGATACCATACGAACCAGCCGAAGCTGCATATGCAACTATGGCAATTTCAGGAAGAGTAGTTGCCACGCTAAGCAATGTTCTTCCTACGAACCTAGCGCCAAATCTAACTGCCAGATGTTCGGCACCATGTGAAAGTAACCAGCTTGCTAAGGTCAATTCTCCCAGCCACATCAGCATGAGTAGAATATTATTTGATTCCAAACAAGTTCTGACTACTAAGTCTACAGAATATAAATCATAATACGATGTTATACTGTCGTACTAAAAAAAGTTGGACGGTAAATCCATTGTAAAAATTAGTAATTTTATTGCATTGTTCTGCTAACATTCGAAAGACATTTCAAGTTATAGGTACATTGGTCATGTTTGATATTGGTATCTTGATTTTCAAGACACCATTTGCATAGTCTGCTTTAGTGTTTGCATTGTCATCTTCTGGTATCGAATAAGGAAGAGGTATCTTTTTTTCGATTCTATTTGGTCGTTGGCTAAAATGAATAGTATGTGATTCAATGTCGATATCGCGCTTTGCCCTTAGTGTAAGAATATCCTTAGAGATATTTACATGAATATCCTTTTTCTGAAAACCGGGAAGGTCTACAATGATAACAAGTTCTGTACCGTCCTCGTAGATATCCACTGGCGGTAAAACGAATTCATAAAATTCTTTCGAACGATTGCCAATTTCCTTCATAATCTCTCTTGCGACGTATCGACTTACACCCATATAATATCTGTGGTCATCTTTGTATAAATTCTTTATTTTAAATCCTACTGTGGCTGGAAAAGTACACTGAAAAACTTTAGAGAAAAGAACCTCAAACTATCACTAGTCAGCTATCATGATTGCATGATATCCAGAACTACATTCAGGACAACATGCATGGTCACATAAACACTCTAGACAATACCTATGGGCATCATAAAACATACAAATACTATCAGAGTGCAGGCAGTTTTCACAAATTACAAATTTTCTACATGGATTCGATTCTAATCTATCCACAATTTCAATTGTCCCAATTCATATATTAAGCTTTATAGGCAAATAATAGTTTTAAATTATCATCAAAACATCAGAAATCCAAGTTAAAAATATTTTCGTACTGTTATCGACTTGATATATCAAACAAGAAATAAAAATAATGTTCTTGAGAATTAATGGACCATGCATAAAGATGTTCCAAATATTGACAAAATGGCAGGCATCAAATTATACTCAACCCGATTTGAAGGCATTGGTGGCTCAATAAAGCTAAAAAATGAAGATTTTAAGGTTCTAGAATTACTTGTTGACTCCATTTCAAACGACATATCTAGCTTCCCTGATAAATCATACCGATTTCCAGTATTTTTATTACATAAAAGTGGGATGGATTCGAATCACGCCATTATTGAGATATCGAATCAGCTGGGAACAAGAATCAAAGTACTTGGAATCAAGGATTCTAAAGCAGATACTACGCAATACGCTACATCTGAGGGCAAAAAATTTAGAGAAGGCAAGACAACCCACACCAATTTAACTTTGCTTGGATATTCAAGGCAATCTTTAAAAAAATCACACATAATGGGTAACCAATTTCAAATAAGAATTTCAAATGTATCAAAAAGTAACATTTCTGAGTTTATTACTGAAATACGAAACATTCCAAATTTTTACGGGCTTCAACGGTTTGGTAGTGAAAGGCTTGTTACTCATTTGGTGGGCAGAGAGATAATCAAAAGGAATTTTAAGAGGGCAGTTGAGCTATTTTTATGTCATACAACAGAATACGATACCCAGTTTAGTAAAGAAATACGAGAAAAATGCAGGGATCCAAACAATTATGGGCGAGTTGTCAAAATTGTTCCAAGAGGCATGGATCTAGAACGTAATATCTTACGAGCGCTCATTAATGATAAAGGATACATAGGCGCTCTAAGATCCGTCCCCATAAACATAAGAAGATTGTTTGTTCATGCTTATCAGGCATATATGTTCAATCAAACTTTGAGCTGCATTATTGGAGATGGTGAATCAATCACTAATTGCTCTAAGAATGATTTTTGTTTCAAGTTAGAGAACCCATTGACTTTGGGAAAATTACTGAAATATACCGGCGAGGATAGTTCTAATTTGGTCCCGGCAATGCATTTGCCTGGTTACTCTTTCAGACCTCCGGAGGGACGGTTCGAAAGGAGTTTGTCGCTCATTATGAAAGAAGAGAATATTTCTCCCAAAGATTTCTATCTTAAAGAGATGCAGGAATTAAGTGTAGAAGGTGGATTTAGACAATTACCATTGTTAGTAAATGATTTTTCTTACTCGGATAATTTATTGATAAGTTTCAAAATACCCATTGGTTCATACGCAACCATATTATTGCGAGAATTAATGAAACCCAGCGATCCCATTAAATCTGGATTCTAGCCCAAAATATTCATTTTTAGAAGAATTGCAACTGTTTCTAAACATAATGATGCTTAGGGCCAATAGTGAAAGCGGTCTTATACTATCTATGCAGTATAAATATGACTTTTATGCAATGTGGAACGATGCTTGGAGGCAGGAATTTCCATAAACTGATAGAGGATGAACTAATCAAGTTTTCCAAAAAACTAGCACTAGATTATGACCAAAATGGGATACACGTATTTGAAATTACACGTTGTAGTAGATTGTCTTATTTTGAGAGAATGGATGCTTTTGAAGATGAGTTTTCACACGCATTGTCCAAATTACTCCAGGGTTCGCTTCGAAAGTTTCTAAATGGGATAACCAGAGAGTATAAAGTTGACGAACTTACAATATACGCTACTGTAGACTTAGTCATTGATAATGACATCGTTATTAACTTTATACCAGTTTCAAAATTACCGGAATTTCCACATCCAAATGACCTCTTATACACCAATGCATCCATGTTTGTTTTTGAAACCCAAGGCGGATTCATAGTTTACTTTACTCCTGAAGGCAAGTTTGTTGAATTCAGCGTTTCCCCAAGTAAACGAATGTTTGAGCAAGTTGTACGTAGAGCAAGAATTTTACACCTCTTACTTAAGGACAAAAAAACGCCAGTTGTAGAACCAAGCGAACTTTGTATTTCATGCAAGTACTTTCAAAGATGTTTCGGACAACAAAATGAATCGGAACATATACTAGATGTCTTTGGGATTGGAAAGAAAAATTAACTGTCAAGTGGTTTGTTTTTGTTCTCTTGATCCCTTTATCAACTGATTAATTCTTTTGGTTCGAACTCCAAATAGGATACCCGTGAATATTACAAAGGCTCCTGTTGCAATACCATACATTAAAAATATATCCGACATACCGACATAACTCTAAATCATCAACATTTAATTTTATCTGAATTACCACCTTCAAGGCTTGGGATAGACAATACTGAATTCCCCTTCTCCTCCAGTCGATTGAAAGCTACTTGTTTGCTTAAATAAATAACTTCCATTCACCAAGTATTGTGAGGTGCCATTATTTGTGGCAATCTGGGAAAGATTCAGACCACGGTTTGTATCTATCATTTTCTTATCTTTTAGAATCAGTGTTCCGTTTCCAATAACGGGAAAAATACTATCCTGGGAATCAATAAATCCTTCTGGTCTTTGCCCTATATCACCTGAAACAATTCTCGTAGAATTGGAATACACGTTGTACGATATAGACTCAAGCATTATTGTATTCTTATTTGGATTGTACACATCAAAAATGATTGAAAGGTTTCCCGTTTTGTCATCAACGATGTTCGTAGTGATGTTTTTGATTGACAATTCAGGCGGTACAGAATCTTTAACTGCATCAAAATTGAAAATACTTGCCTCTACAAAATTCATATTCTCAATACCTAATTTTGAAACATCATTAAGCTGAAAGTTTCCATTGATATTGGTAGAATAAATAATAGTTAATACTAATGCAATCGTTGCAATAGCGCCAGCAATTTTATTCTCCATGAAGTGTGCTATAGTCAATAGATTATTTTAGTCTATTTATTACGAAAGGGCCAGCTTGATATCACAGACGGATTTTGAACTATATCAAGATAATTTTTGGACTAAGATTATATTTATGACTGAATAATCCTGATTATGTTCATTGGGGCCAGAAGGGCCATTCTCATAGGTGTTATCGGTGCAATCGTTGCATTTATTGTTCTGTTTCCTGCTATACCTGACTTACTGAGGGGAGGCAGTGAATTGAAGGACGTGACCATCGGCATTCAAAATATCGCTATAGAAAATACCAATACTGTTAACAATACTATCCCTTTAACAGTAACTTTTAAGATAGATAATCAGGACAATAAAGTATTATCAACTTCCAAAATTGATTACACAATTTATGCAAATAATACCAGTTTGGGTAATGGGTTACTATCTTATGAAGATATACCGCTAAACGGAAAGCCACAATTGTATCCGCATTCGCCTACCACACTTGAATCTACGTTTGTACTTGATCGTACAGAATCTAATTCAGAACTATTCGATAAAATACACGATGACAAATTTATGACAAATTCTACAGAATGGAAGGTAAACGGAACAGCTCAAATAGACTCTGCATTTACTATATATCCAATTGATTTTAGCGGCAATCTACCCGCGCAAAATTAGGATTTTATTTTTCGTTCTTTATGTAGCTCTTTTCGAAATCAGCGATAATCCATTCTTCTAGCCAAACACACTTTGCAGGACTGTAAGGGCTGGTCTCATCTTCAGAAGAACATGAATGCTGATAAGCACAACTGAAGCATGGGGCTCCTTCAACACATTCAATCTGTACTGGCTTTCGATTGTATTCAGCAATTGCTGATTTCTTGACTATTAATTTGTATGTCCACCTGCCTTTGCGCAATATTTTTTCACGTGATATCAATGACTGCTTTTCAAGATTACCTGCAAGTCTCGATCCGTCTCTACTGTCAAGAGAGAATTCCTTGCAAATTTCCGTTTGAAGAACACCGTCCTCACCGCTCTTCAGAATTGCTTGAAATACCTGCTCAAATAATTCGTGCTTATTTTTATACATACTTCTTGGAAGATTAAATTGAGACAAAAGATAGATTTGTATCAAGCTAATAATATAAAAATCTTGGCATTATCTATTATATTACTAACATATACTGAGGGATACTGACATTTTCTGTCCTAGGTTAGAAATTTCTTAATTTGTTCTGCAATCCTTGCTAATTTATTTAGTTGAGTCATTTCAGTAATGTACATTTAGTTAGCTTGGTTGGTCAGCTTAACTATTTTGTTACCTTCACCAAAAAATTGATGAACGTTTCAATATTTGAAAACGATCTGCAATATTAGTTTACATACTGGTTTCCAGATCTATTCTTATCATCATAATTCTTGAATTTTGGATGAATGTAAATATGTCAACTGCGGTCACCTGGATTTGAACTTGCCATATAGGGGAATTCAGCTAAGACTTTCTAAATAAACTTTTAGGATATTTTTTCTGATTGCTAACGAAAATATATTTTTCATAACTAGAATCGTCAGTGTGTTTAGAAATTCCTGAAATGATTCAATCCTGCTGCTTTTAGACTTTCTAATCAACTGAGGTGGGATATTGCACCTTGTTCGTTTCCAGGAACTATTACCATACATATCACTCAGCTATCGGTGTCAGAAAACAATTCAAGCGTTGTTATCAGTCCATGGTAAAATGCGCAAGCGTCAACAGTTATCATATGGAGTCATAGATAGCTATGCGCGTTTTTAGTGTTGTTCAGTACCAGTGCTTTGGAAATACTTTTCAATGTGTATGACTATGTAAACCAACGAGTAGTAGTAAGCCTTCTAGTTTTCGCGTTCAGCTATCAGAAGCTGCTTAAAACTCAACTTATACTTTTTATTGCATTAGGTCCAAAGCCATTTTAAGTTCATCTATTTCCCTTTCTATAACTTTTCTGTCTATCTCATCACTACTGTATTCTGGTGTGTATTTTAGCAGCCTTTCACAGGCTTCAATTTCTCCTAATATTATGTCCTTCTTATCATGACATAAACTATGATAAGTATCAATGAAGGAATATGTTACTTTCCTATTTTTGTCCTTACATCCACAAGTTTTGGCCATAATTTCATATTGTGATTCTGGTTCTGAAATATTCACCTTACTAAGCCCCCTTCATTAAAATCAAATCCGCATTCCGATACTAAACCATGAATGTAATTATTATCTAACCTATAAGATTCGTAATCTGATATAGGCATCGATTCCATTTCATTACTACTACATGAAGGACAGATATTGGAAGTCCTTATACCTGTCAAGGATGATGCACACCAATGACATAATTTACAGATCAAGAAATTTTTCTTGTCGATAAACTTACCCTCACTTTCATGGATCAGAGAATGTATTTTCGAGAGGGTTACAATAATAAACCATATCCCAGTGCTTTTTCTAGATTAATTTTATGTAACATTGATCATATTGGGTTTTGATGCATTTAAGGATATCTAATATATTACCACAAGACGAGAACGTAAAAGATAAGACTGATAAATCAGGAAGGATAAAAGCGGAAAAAATCCCGCTAAAAAAGATAGTTTACATTTATTCAGATTAAATTGATAAGACTAATTCAGGTCGGTCGGGATATGGGTGAATATTCTAGCGGACCATTATTAGAATTCCTAATACTATAATTTGGTTAGGTGTAAATAAGAGGAGACAACTTTGGTATGGGCCCAAGGGGATGTGAATTGTTATTGACATGATTTTTGGGCCCAGTGGTTTGTGAATCAAATTTGATACAAACTCTTGGCCGAAAATATTTGTTTTACAACATGAATAACGATATTAACAGAGGTAGGTCTGGGTTCGGCGGTATCAAGAACTCTATCAATCCTAAAAGGAGGTTCCTAATGGAGAAAAACTATACAATATTTTAAGGTTTGTCCCTTATGATTCTCCTTCATGCTTAACTGAGTTGTTTGAATTAATCTTCATTTTTGCTTTCTAACTAGTATATTATTATCTTCAATCTTCACTTCATATTTTGGAACTGCTTGCCTTGCGGGAGGCTTTGTTGGCTCACCACTCCTGGCATCAAATTTGGAACCATGCCAAGGACATTCAACTTCGTATCCTTCGAGTGTTCCCTCATCTAGCGGTCCATCAACATGAGTACAGACATTTCCTATCGCATAATAATTTCCTTCCGTATTAATGATACAGACTTTTTCGCCTGCTACATCAACTGCTTTCATACTTGAAGGTTCAATGTCTTTCGATTCAGCAACCTTAACAAAATCTTCACTCAATTCTTACACCTTTCATATTTCAGGATAGTAACTACACGCTATATGCTTTTCTCTCTCTTTTGCACTAGAACTCGGTGAATGAATAACATTGGAGATTCATTTTATTATTGTAATTTAATATCGTTGATGGTTTGGTCGGTATATTGTTATTTCTGAAGTCAACATAAGTGTACCAGGAGTCATTGACGACAATATTAAGTAAGACTGCGTTTTGTCTAGTCATAACTATTGATGATTCTTATAATATTTTTCATAACAGATTCTTTCATTAG
>JALYLJ010000211.1 GCA_030774295.1 Thermoproteota archaeon | reverse complement strand
ATTCGGTACCGCGGGAACATTCGACTACTACTGCACTCTTCATCCATGGATGAAGGGCAAAGTCGTGGTCAGCTAACTCCTTTTTTTCTTTTTACATTTCAAATTTTAGGCCACATTTCTAACTTCGTTTCTAAAGACCAGTCGGTGAGATGCAATACATACACTACTGTATGTAATCTAATTTTGAAAATCAAACTCTGTCTTTCTGCTAGATATTAATGATACGGGGACAAAAATGACATACAAGTCTCTTCCTAAATCTGAGGCCAAATGCCATTTTTTAGTAGGATACGCCTAAATTAAGCGTCGTCCGATGGCCAAACTATTGGTCCTAATTTGGATCAGAAGTCATGTTGACAATCTTGGCTTGAGCTTTAAACCGTTTGCTAAATTTAAAGTATTTCTAATTTTCCTTGGTGTGTTCGTATTTTCGGTTTTAGTGCAATAAGATCGTTATCCGTTTGTATGATCCAGTCGACCAAATGTGCGCCTAGTTTATGATATTTGATAGATGTTCCCTTCTGACATGCAACGGTACTTGTAGCTTACAAACACCACAGATCATACTTCTTGTTAGTTAATATGTAACATACTTTTTAAGCAAGTGGACTTTGATGCTGTAAGGTTAACTGAAATCAAACTTTGCTTTCGTAATTTTTAAAGAAGAATGTTGCATAACACTGGATACGGTTCGTGAGGATATAGCTTTTAGGTCGTTAGGACAACTGATTCTAGATTATTTTGTTATGTATTGTCCTGTAATTCAAGATTTATAAATCTCTGGTTCGTCTTCTGTTACGTTAAACAAAATTAGGTTTTCATCCATCCTTTCTACGATTTTCTTTGGAAGGTAGAACTTATGTTTCTTAACTAAACCCCTTTCTGGTGATAATGTGATTTGTACTTCTTCAACTTTGCCAAGGTCAGCGTCTATCCAACGTGCCCTCTTTTTGAGAGCTTCATGCCAATTTACATTTACGTGGTTGCTCATAGTTATGTTAGGTCAATATTCCATATATTAGTTCGTAGATTTGATGCAATTCATTCATAGGCTACCTGAGTAAAGGCAGCAGCAAGCCAGACACATGAATCAAACAAAAGCACAAAAGACTAATAATATGTTCACGAAAGCTTTTCAGGATGAATAATTGAGCTGTGCAACGGGATGAAATCTGGCACGTGACTTTTTAAGTAGAACACTAATAATGGTCCCTAAATTAGACAAATAGATTGCATACTTTGTGAAAGAAATAGTTGTGTTCAGCATGTAAGGATCAGTTTTCCTTACGAACAAGATGAGGAGCAGACGCCTTGAAAATTGCATATATATTATCATTCATCGCTATATCAAGATCTTTCATAGCCAATTTAGTGATTCTCGAAACTATCTCAAGTCCATTTATTTTCAGATGTATATCAACCAGATTTGATTTATAAACAATGTCCGTAACTTGAACAAATAATATATTTCGCGCACTAGTCTTTATTTTCTCCTTCGACAGGATGATGTCTTCATGCCTCAGTATGACACCAATTTTAGTTCCTATTGGGAATTCGCCAAGTGTATAGAGTAAATGTGAGCCAATCTCAAAGGAAGTTAGACCATCTTCACTCTTTACAACTTGTCCAGTTATATAATTAGCACCGGATGTTAAATGGGATAGAAATGAAGGTGATGGTTGAGAAGAATTTAGTATTTGTTCAAGATCGCCAGTTCCTTCCAATCTTCCGTTATTCAATATTGATACCGAATCGGCTAGTGCGAGAACATCGTCTTCAAAATGAGTAACATAAATAGCAGGGATACGTTGTTTTTTTAATATAGTCCTTAATTCTATTCGCAACTTGTCTCTAGTTGGTGGATCAAGATGTGAGAGTGGTTCGTCTAGCAGAATTATCTTTGGTTTCCTAACGAGCATTTGTGCTAGTGAAACTTTTTGCAATTCGCCTCCACTCAAGCCATCAATCCTTCTGTGGAGTAAATTTTCTATTCCAAGATCTCCAATTATTTTTCTAACCATTGTCATCATTTCTTTATTTTGTATTTCCCTACTTGTGAGGCCAAATAGAATATTTTGATTGACGTTAAGATGAGGAAACAATGCTGAATCCTGAAATACATATCCTATTTTTCTTGATTCGATTGGTATCTTTGTTATGTCGAGTCCATTTAATATGATTTTACCCTTATCTGGACTAAGAATTCCTGCAATTGAATTAATTAATGTCGTCTTACCGCTACCAGTAGGGCCCAATACGACCATAATCCCTTCGTCTATACTAAGGCTCAGTGGTCCAAGTGTAAAGGAATGAAAAATA
>JALYLJ010000210.1 GCA_030774295.1 Thermoproteota archaeon | reverse complement strand
GCAATAACTTGAGGCTTTATTGGTTCATCTACACGACTGCTTTGTTCGGTTAAAATCTCATTCCATTTTTTCATTGCTTGTTGCTTTGATTTTAAAAATTCCAAACTTGGATCATTATCTACATTCGTAGTTCTTCTATCTGTTAGTAACGGAATTAGCTGTGACAAGACTTGTTTGGAATCGCCTATTAGACCGATTTTGACCGGATATCTTAAACCAATTTTTTCCGGTTTTATGTCAATTTGAATCCCTACAGCCTGTCCTGGCCTAGGCATATACTCAATATATGGAAAAGATGTTCCTATCATAAATAACGTATCACTTTCAGTCATGGCATCACTAGAAGGTTCAGTTCCCAAAAAACCAATGCCGCCCAAAGTGTATGGATGGTCGTCTGGAACGACGGCTTTTCCCAGCATTGCTTTTATTATGGGCGCATTTAGTTTCTGTGCTGCAATTATTACTTCTTCTGAAGCATTCAATGCTCCTTGACCAACTAACATGACAATTTTTTTTCCATTGTTCAGAATTTCTGCAGCTTTCTTAATCATTAGCATGTCAGCTGAAATGGGGCCAACAAAGATATCAGACGTATGGCCTGGAACTTTATGTCTTGAATAATGACCCTCCAGCTTTTGTTCCTGTACGTCATTTGGAATGTTAAGATGGCTAACACCTTTACGAACATATGCGGTTCTACATGCTATATCTACAGCCATTTCTGCCTGTCGCGGTGAACCTATCATACTATTATAAACAGCAACGTCGGAAAAAAGATTCAGCAAATTTACATCCTGTTGAAAACTTGAATTCATTAAATCGGTGGATGTTCCTCCTGTAATAACGATAACAGGAGTGTTATCCGCCTTTGCGTCATATAATCCGTTTAAAAGATGAATGGCCCCCGGACCTGCAATCGATGTACATACACCCAGTTTTCCAGTATACTTTGCATATGCACAAGCCATCAATGCAGCAGATTCCTCATGTCTTACAAGAACAAATTTTATTTTGTCTCTTCTTACTCTTAAGGCCTCTATAAACCCGTTAATACTGTCTCCAGGAATACCAAAAACAACATCGACCTTCCAATCAATGAGCGCTTCAGCAACTATATCTCCAGTTTTTAGATCCTCGTATTCACTCATACGGTAGTATTGGTTATTATTTCTAATAAATCTAAATGCATCCATGTTCCATGAAAATTGCAATTTATATTGATTTTTGATAATGTCGCGGTTTTCGATGAATACTTTTGTAAAATTAGTTGAACAAGTCAAATCAATTATCCTGATACTGGTTGAAACAGAAAAGTTAGAACACGAATGATGAAAATTCCATATGTTTTTATCATACAATCTTTTTACAATAAATATCCAATGATGGTGGCCTTGGGTTCTATTTGGGGTATCTAAATGGCTCTAAAAATGAGATATCTTGAGCTCAATAGGAAAATAAGAGATGTAAGAATGTTGGCGATTCAAGGGATCGCTGAAGCTGGTTCTGGACATCCAGGAGCATCATTTTCAGCAGCAGAAATTATGGGAGTCCTATATTTTCACAAAATGAAAAATCGACCAACGGATCCATTCTGGGAAGAAAGGGACTATTTCATTAATTCAAAAGCCCATTCCGCTCCGGGATTTTATGCAGTTTTAGCGACTGCTGGTTATATTGATACAAAGGAGATAAAGACACTGCGAAAGCTTGGTTCTCGCCTACAAGGCCATCCTGTTAGATACTCGGAGCGACAAAAAGATCATAGCTTCCCCGGCATAGAATATTCAGGCGGATCTGAAGGAATCGGTTTATCAGTATCAATCGGAATTGCACTTGCAAAAAAGCGAGATGGTCAGAAGAATAGAGTTTATACTTTAATCGGTGATGGTGAATCAAACGAGGGCCAAATCTGGGAGGCAGCAATGGCCGCGTCAAAATTTAAACTTGACAATCTAGTAGCTATCCTAGATAGGAACAAGATCCAGCAGGATGGTTTTACAGAAGAAATAATGCCTCTGGATCCCGTTAGAGACAAATGGACAGCGTTTAATTGGAATGTCGTGGAGGTTAATGGACACAAGATAGAACAGATAATCGACGCATTGAGCAGAATCGATAAGGTAGAAGATAAGCCATCAATAATAATCGCAAATACTACAAAGGGTAAGGGAATCAAGCACATGGCGAATAATCCACAATGGCACGGCAAGGCACCTCCAAAGAAACATGTCCCAATTTTACTGGAAGAACTTCAAAGTGAGATTTTGATAGCCCCTTCAATTATTGCAGGGGAGCCTGAGAATTATGAAGAAAAAGTAAGGAGAGCAGAACGGGCAGGAGCAGATTTTATTCACTTGGATATAATGGATGGAAAATTTGTTCCTAGTACTTCATTTTTTGCAGATACTATTAAGCATCTGAGAAAAATATCTAGCATCCCTTTTGATGCTCATTTGATGATTGAAAAACCTGTCAATCATATACAAGAATACATTGAAGCAGGTTGTGATATCGTTACAGTACATGTGGAAGCGTGCAACGAATCAGAATTTTTAGAAATTAATAAAATGATACTAAACGCTGGTATCAGTCCTGGAATTGCTATAAATCCTGGAACTCAATTTCCGGGTTGGATACTTGAACACCTTGATAACATCGATATTATGATAATTATGTCCGTGAATCCAGGATTTGCAGGGCAAAAATTTATTCCGGAAACACTGGATAAGATTGCGGAAATTGTCAAAACATTGAAGAACAACAACTACAAGGGATTCATTGAAGCTGACGGGGGTATTGATGCAACAACCCTTCAACAAGTATTTGATGCAGGGGCCAGAATTATGGTAGCCGGTAATGCAGTGTATGGATCCCCTGATATCAACTCTAATATCATACAGTTAAGACACAAGGCTAATGTTGCGATTGAAACAAAACTATTAGAATTGGCAACTATAAATGACATGAGATCTGACTGGATTAAATCACGTAAAAATATGCTAATACCATTGGCAAGAGAACTTGGAATTGAGGAGGATCTCCATGCAATTAAGTGATAAAAATGTGATTTCTGACATGCGAACTGCTTATGGCAAAACCCTGGTAGAATTGGGAGCAAAGGATCCTAATATTGTCTGCCTTGGAGCTGATACAACTGATTCTCTAAAAACAAAAATGTTCGGCGACAAGTTTCCCAATAGGCTATTCAATGTTGGAATTGCAGAAGCAAATCTTGTCTCAATAGCCGCTGGATTAGCAATAGCAGGTAAGGTGGTGTTTGCAAGCACCTATGCAGCATTTTTACCCGGCAGATGCCTTGATCAGATTAGAAATACTATATGTTACCCTTTTCTAAACGTAAAATTAGTTGTATCCCATGCGGGACTAACTGTTGGACCCGATGGTGCATCTCATCAACAAATAGAAGACATTTCTACAATGCGGACAATTCCAAACATGAGAGTACTCGTTCCATCAGATTCTATATCTGTTAAAAACTTGATTCCTCTCATAAGTTACACTCCAGGGCCATTTTTCATGCGTCTTGCACGTCCATCAAATTCTAATATCTATGAAGATAATTATGATCAATTTGATATAGGAAAGAGTAACACAATTAGAGATGGTTCTGACATCACTTTGATTGCATGTGGTCTAATGGTATCAAAAGCAATTGATGCCGCACAGACACTTGAAAAAGAATATGCTGTCTCCTGTAGAGTAATAGACATGTACTCTATTAAACCAATTGATGTTGAGATTGTATATCGTGCTGCAAAAGACACTGGTGCCATCGTTACTATTGAAGAACACAGCATTATTGGCGGTCTAGGAAGTGCCGTTTGTGAAGTGACAGCTGAGCATCATCCAGTTCCTGTAAACAGAATTGGAATAGCAGATATTTTTGGCGAATCAGCCAGAGAAACTGAGATAGAGTCGCTCTTAAGTAAATATGGTTTAAGTTCAGATAATATTTTAGAATCTGTTCTAAAAGCTAGGAAAAAGATAAAGAAATGAAAATATTTCTTGATACTGCAAGTATCGAATCCATAAAAAAATTCGTCGACATGGGTGTCGTGGATGGAATTACAACAAATCCTACATTAATTTCTAGAGAGAAAGGACACCCAGAAGACATAATGCGCGAGATTGTAAAAATTGTAAAAGGCCCAGTAAATTTGGAGGTAGTAGCAACCAACACTAATGATATGGTTGAAGAAGGTTTGAGATTGAAAAAATTTGGTGAAAATGTTATTGTAAAGGTTCCAATGACTATGGATGGATTGATGGCAGTAAGGAAGCTGAAAGAAAAGGGAATCAAAACAAACGTAACTTTGATCTTTTCATCAAATCAAGCTTTGCTAGCTGCAAAAGCAGGAGCGTCTTATGTTAGTCCCTTTATAGGAAGACTTGATGACGTTGGTCAAGAAGGTATGATTATAATTAGAGAATTGGTTCAGATCTTTAGCAACTATGATTATCAATCTGAAATTTTGGTTGCTAGTGTAAGGCATCCTATTCACGTTATTGAGGCTGGAAAATTAGGGGCGCACATTGTTACACTTCCCCCTGAAATACTGGGCAAGATGCTAACTCACCCTCTTACTGATAAGGGTTTGTCATTGTTTCTCTCAGATTGGGAAAAAGTCAAAAAGGAACACAAGTATAATATTTAATTTGATTCAGCACAATACATCGTCTTTCTAAAACAAGACACATCACATTATATTTACATCGAGTTAAACTTGTAAAAGCGATAGGACCTTTGTGGGAATTTCATTTAGTTGACTAACCACCAAAATCTTTTCATACTCAAGATATTTTAGGTTCAATCCAATATTGATAGCATTATTTACATTCTTTCCCACACCTACAGCAACCATGTGAATTCCATTCATTTTGTAAGTCTTGATAATGGACCTAACTGCGTTATAGTCGGACGGTTCACCATCAGTCAGGGTTATCATTATATCGGGTCTGTATGTTTTCATTAACGGTAACAATAAATTATAAATTTCAGCAAGCGGTGTCCCGCCACTTGCTTTAATTTGAACCAAATTACGTGCATTAATTGAGGTCCATTTCACATCCGGGTGTTTTATTACCCAACATGTGACTTTTTTGTTTATAGTACTAAATGCATAGGCAGAAAATTTTACATCCAAAAATTTCAATGCTTCACAAAGAGCTACAGTTGCCTTTTTGTATTCTAATTCATATTCGTCTATACTGCTGGAATGATCCAATAAAAGTGCAATTTTTGTGTTTATGGTATTTTTAAAGTCTATGAGAAACGGTTTTGGTTGAGATTCAATTATAGAATCTACGTCAATCTCATCACCAGTAATATCATGTGTTTCTCTCCATTCTCTCTTCCAGGATCTAATGGCTGATTTTAACTTTGTAATCAAATCGTTATCATAAATTACGCTTTCGTCTAAATGCACGCTATCGGGAACCTCCAATCCAAATTGTTCCATCGTTGAGTAACCCTTAATGTTTGTTTTCCTACTTTCCTTTACAAGACTTTCATATTCCTTTAATATTTGAGTACCTGCAATGACGTCATTAGTAGTCTTTTGATTTTCCCTGTTTCGAATTTTTATTACCCGTTCTATTTCTTTTATCAAATTTTTTTCTGTCAACGATAACCCAATTTTACTCCTTAGAGTAACAATTGGAATAGTGAAAAGAGAATCAATTTGAAGTATCTTGATAATTTTGGGAATTTGTCGTTCTATCCATTCAGTTTTATGGTTTTTTTCTATCGATTCACTTATTAATTCTCTGGCAACGTTAACTGCGGTGTGTACACGATCTAACTCTGAGCCAAACAATTCGCCCTTCACATAACCAGTAGTAAGATATTGAGAAAAAGCCTCTATCACCTTGTGTTTTCCATATAGCGAATTGAGCAAGGGCCGTGACAACCATGAAATTCCTTCATTAAAAATAACTTCATTCTCCATACCTTTCCATTCTCTTAACCCTAAAATTTCAATTCGCTTCAACTCTATTGAGTTTAAGATAAAGCCAAAGGCGTGATCATTACTCAGAGCTTTTGTTGAATATGCTATTCGCATGGATTCATACCATAATGCAATTCGCCATTGGCGATATTTTTGAAATTCTGTGCCATTGTAGTATCTGAGTGATGGCATAGAAATACTATTTTTTGCCAAATTTGCGGTAGGGGGTTTGTCCTCTATGAGTAAAATAGTTGCTTTGCTATTGCCAGACCATCTTCTTGAAAGAAACGTTCCTAAATTAATTAGTACATCATTTCGTAGTGAAAAATTCTGCACATGAGAAAATGACATGTCGTCAGGCAAAAATGGAAGTAATCATGTCCATTACTTTTCTATATTCCACTTCCCCCCATTGATCATAAACATTGGCATATACTACTTCAGCAGCATTTTTAGGGGATACTTTATTTATTAGCAGTTTCGCAAAGGCTATGGATTCTCTTATGCTAGGACTGTAGTATAGCTCCTCTAGGGAAGCTGCCTCTCTTAGACTGTTCGCCAATTTAAGTGCATTGTCGATGTCATTTTCAATTGAAGTATCAAAATTTACATGTTGTTTGATGATCTGTTTCTCAATTTCTTTTGGGGGGTATTCGAGCCTTAATCTTACCGGAAACCTGCTCAACAATTGTGGCGGTAGTTCTTTAGTTCCTTCGTGCGATAGAGGATTAATAGTGGCAAATACAAACCAGTTATCTAACGCATTTATTACTTGACCTTCTGCTTCCTTCAGCACTATCTATCTTCTGTCATCTAATGCTTCATCCAGACGCAAAAGCACATCGGCTTCTGCAGCGTTAAGTTCATCCAAATATAGAATTCCTCCTTCTCTCATTGATTTAATCAAGATACCTTCTACAAATGTAACTTCTCCTTGACTTATGGTTTTAGTTCCAACTAAATGAGATTCACGGGTCCTTAGACTAAAATTAATTGAATAAAGAGTTTTCCCAATATCAGCTGCAAATTTTCTTACCAAACTAGTTTTACCGGTTCCTTTAGGTCCTATTATAAGTACAAAGAGTGATGTATCATATGCCTTCTTAATCACTTCAAATGAATTATTCCAATCAAAATAATTAGAGTCGGAAGCATCTTTCATTTAGTAGTTATTTTTGAAATATGTAAATAAAAACTAATTGTTCTCTTTCATTTAGACCTTAATATGGATTTTTTAGCATTTAGGTAATCCGTAATCAAAATCCGGTCTATTTCAGCTGGATTTATGTAATATGATCTACCTTTCACGTATTTTTCCAACTCATTTACATAACTCAATAGTGAATCTTCTTCACTAACCATGATTGTGTCGATTTCAATGCCAGATTTATGACATTTTCGAGCTTCCATAATTGTCTTTTCCCCAATATACTGGTCTACTTGTCTGTACCTATAACAAAGGTAAACTAATTTCCCTGATTTAGTATCAAGTGATAACTCCTGTTCTTTTCGAACCGTATCTACTGCTTCTTTGTCAGCAGTGTAAAATTGGGAGTAGGGCCTTTCAGATTGTATTTTGTTTCGTTCTTGATCAGAATCAATAAAACAGGCGCTAGGATGACCATCTGTTACAAGCACTATTTTTTTGTTTACTGTAGATTCATTTTGAAGAATTCTCTTTGCTAGTCTGAATGCAGCTTGATAATTGGTATAGTGCATAAAACCCATCCCAGACTCAAATGTTTTAAGATAAGGTATGTCGTATGGCGATACCCTTGACGCCAAAGCTCCAAATCCTACTATGTGAATTGAATCTGAGGGAAAAAATTTTTGGTTCAACAAAAATAAGCTCCATAATGCCCTTTTTGCTGCTTCTATCCTACTCATATCACCAAACATTGTTGAATATCTCATCGTTGAGCTTAGATCAATACAATACGCAACTGCAACACTCACATCCCTCTTTGTTTCATAAATTTCTAAATCATCCGGGCGTAGGTCAATTGGTAACTGGATTGAAGAATTTGATCCAGATCTTCTCTCAATGGCGTTTAATAATGATCTTGGAACATTAATCAACCTTAAATCGTCTGACGGTTCATATTTTTTTGTAGAATCTAGATTTATCGAACCACTTCCGCTATAAGTTGTTTCATGAAGTCCAATGGCTCCCGTATTCAGTGCTCTTATTACATCTTCTAGTAATCTACCGCCTACTGCAAAAAATCCTTTTTTGCTCAACCATTTTCTTGAATCTCTGATATAACCTGATTCTTGGAGTTGAGTAATGATGGATGACGCCCTACCACTGGGTTTAGGTTCATCTGCGTAACTTTGGCCGCTCTTATTTTCCTTTTCCTTTTCCTTTTTCAGATTCTGTAATTCCTGTTCAATATCTTCGAGTTTTGGCTGATCTTCTTTCAGGATTTCTTGGCCCAAAATCTTAAGAAAATCTTTTAGCAAACTTTTAGGGATTTTTTTTGTGGGGGACTTGTCTTCTCTGTCTTCAGGAAAGTCAGCAAGATTATGATAAGTATATTTCTTGATATTGTTACTATCGGCGGACATAGATCCCTTCCTTCCTATCCAGTATCGGTGGATCAGTAAATCTAAGGCCTTCCAGTATCAATTCAGTTATAGAAGCTAGGTATTCAGGGTCTTTCGTACTATCATGCTGATCGGCACCGGTTGTCATATCACCAAACTTTTCTTCAAAGTTTTTTTGGTCCTGGATTATGTTGTTATTTACGATTTTTATTACTTCACTTAATGAATTGAATTTGTTTAGCTGTGAGTGATAGCTCTTAGGAGTGTTACTATTTCCAGTAATGTCCTGTGAGACAAAAAATGTCTTATTTATCTTGAATTCATTTTTTATGTTAATTAATCTTTCAGGAGGGATTTCTACGAGATAAAAACTACAAGCTTTCTTGATGGAATCCGAAATTATATTGTCTAGAATATTCATTCGATTTTCATAACTGTCGTCTATTTCTGAAAGCTCAAACTTTGCAGTTTGCCGAATACTGTTGATGTCACTAAAACGTGGAACAGTTGTAATGTTATTATCTACATTCCTTACTCGTTCTGCTTCTGCTATCAAGATCTCCAGCGAATGTATTGACATTCTTACACTCACACCTTTTTCCTGATTTATTTCAGGATGACTTCGGGCAGTTCTTGTAATTTCGGCCAAAGTTCTTAAAACAAAAATCGGTAACACTACGTTTTGCCTATTGGGAATATTCGCCTCTTGAATCATTATTCTCATTTCGTCATAGACATTTTTTGGATAACGTGTTACGATATGACTCTTTAATCTATCATAGAGTGGTTCTATTATTTTGCCCGAATGCGTGTAATCTATTGGATTTGCTGTTGATATTATTCTTGTATCGGGTTTGAAAATTACAGGGTATGATCCAGTAGTATAGATGCCCTCCTGTAAGACACTCAACAAGGCTACCTGTTTTCTGGGGTCCAGCACAGGTAATTCGTCAATGCAAAATACACCATGCCTGGCTAAAAGAAGCTGACCCGGAGAATAGGATTCGATATTGTAAATTTCCACTCCTTTTTTTGCGATTTTTATGGCGTCTATTTGACCAACAAGGTCCTTCACAGAAATGTCTGGCGTTGCAAGCAGGTACTTGAAACGAGAGGGACCGTCAAGCCAAACAATTTTGGTATCTAATCTATTATTTCTTATCTTATCCTCTGTTTCAGTTGAAACATAGAATTCCGGCCTCGCCCTAATTACTTCCCTGTCTTCTAGCAATGAAATTAATTCGTTTTCCGGAATCAAAGTTGGAATGTCATTAGTAATTGATCCTTCTATGATTGGAATTGGGGAAAGTAAATTTTTTGCTATAGTTTCGGCGATCTTGGTCTTTGCTTGTCCAATTTGACCTACTAGAAGTATATCGTGATACGATAGTATTGCTCTATTTATCGAGGGAACTATATCATCATCATAACCGATAATTCCGGAATATGGAAACTTTTTTTGTCTCAGCTTTAATAATAAATTCCCTCTAAGCTGATCATTAACAGATACGTGTTTGTAATTGACTGATAATAATTCTTCCAGGGTTTTAATTTCGTTGAAATTTTCCGGTACACCTGGAGCAGATTCTCGATAGTCAGGATTTGAGGCATAACTTTTATGAACGATATCTCTAAAATTTTCAGAAATCAATCTTCTTTCATCAGCTCGTTCTACCAACAAATTTAAAGGTTTCAAAGCTTATTTTCGTTTTGTTATGAAACAATGCTTTTTTCATCAATTATGCCTTATATGTTAGCATGGTTTTTATTTCGGAAAATGATGGTCGTAAATGTTGTCGATATCTGAATATAGGCATATCTTAAGAATAGCTGGCAAAGATATAGAGGGCAGCAAGAAAATTATTATTGCCCTGAGTCAAATTAGGGGCTTGGGTTACAATTTATCACAAGTCATACTACAGTCATTAAATATCAATCCTAACATGAGAATAGGATTTTTATCAGAAAAAGAAGTAAGCGACATTGAGGGTGCAATAAAAAATCCATCATTAATGGGAATTCCAAATTGGTATCTTAATAGAAGAAAGGACAACGATACAGGTTCAGACAAGCATTTGATAACTTCTGATCTCGATTTTACTATTTCAAATGATATTGAAAGGGAAAAAACAGTGTATAGTTGGCGAGGCTATAGGCATATGTTTGGTCTTAGAGTCAGGGGTCAGTGTACCAGAACTACCGGAAGAAAGGGCGGTGCTGTGGGTGTAAAGAAGGTTGTAATGAGGCCAACTGGTGGCGCAGGAGCCCCAGGTAGCGAAGCAAAGGACGCCGGTGCAGCTGCCCCAGCAGCAGAATCAGGCTCTCCTGAGAGTGGCGCAAAAGGCAGTGCACCAAAAACTTCGGAAAATAAAGAGTAGTGTGGTAAATGGGAGATCCAAGAAAACCACGTAAAAGTTACAGAAGACCAAGGCGAATATGGAATTCGGACCAGCTAAGTTCAGAGCTGTATATCATAGGTTCTTACGGTCTCAGGAACAAGAGAGAATTGTGGAAGGCTCAAACCAGAGTTGCAAATTTTAGAAATCAAGCAAGGACGCTGCTGGCTTTGACGTTGGAAGACAGACAGGAAAAAGAGACGCATCTATTGTCTTTCCTAAATAGGCTGGGACTTACAAGTACTTCGAGTTTAGACGACATTTTGAATTTGAAAATTGAAGACATACTAGAAAGAAGGTTGCAGACAATTGTAATGAGGAAAATGGGTATCAAATCTCCATTTCAGGCAAGACAAGTGGTTATCCATGGACATGTTTCCATCGGGAATCGAAAGGTGAACTTGCCTGGATATCTTGTAAAGAAAGAAGATGAACCAAAAATTTTGGTGCATGTACAGGTTACAAATAAACCAGCAGAGCCCGTAACAAGTTAAGCCAAGGAAGTCAAAGGCTATTTGTAGATATTCCATCTACAATATCAATGGTATCTATTTTTCCATCAGAATCCATGTCAAATCCTTGAACAACAAGCGCCCAATTCTTATATTCACCAAATTTTTTTAATATCTCATTTCCATGATTGGTTAAGGCGATTATTGCTGATTTGGTACCTGCGGATCTGACTCCCGCGATAATTATGACGTTTAAACTTTCAGAAAAAGGATTCCTAATTTTTGCGATTAGTCCGTGGTTGTCAAGTGTATGAGTCCTTCCATGTGGAGCTATTAAACCAGACCAGAAATTGGTTTCATCAAATCGAATTGGTAAATATCTATTGAATTCCGAAGTGATTATATTTGTTCCCGGACCACCAATAGAAATGATATTCTCTGTTCTTGATATTTTTTCAGAATTTGCATCTACATCTAACTTAACGACAAAATTTGGTGGAAGGCTACAAAAACTCCCCAAGAAAAAGGCAAGTTGTGTTGCGTAGTGGCCATCCCTGGCAGAAGATCGATAAGGACCGTGCGGCTCAGGAGCGCCCACAACTATAGTACCATTGAAGGAACCGTCGTCAATAAAGTCTTTAAAAAACGTACTAACATGATGGTTCACAGTATCATTTCTTGCCTTTTCAAATTTCCTCTCACCCCAATCCATTTCGATTCCAAATGCAGGATATTCTGTCTTGTAGAGTTTCGCAGTTCCTCCTCGCACAAATGATGTCTCTACTTGTCCAATCGCCTTTATTGCCAAAAGTTTTCTTATGTAGTAGTATGCACTCTGCTCGTATATTTTTAGTTCCTTTGCTATTTGTGCTGGATACATTGGATGACCTGATAGAAGATTGATGATTTTCCACGCTATGGGATTTGATAAAATACGCATTTCGCCAGGTTTTTCTAAAATTGAAATTTCCTTTGCGAATGTATTTTCATCAGCAGAATATACAAGGCTCTTTTTTTTCATCAACATCAATTGCCCTACTATTATATATTAACATTGTCTGGTGTATTAAAACGCATAATCTAGTGAAATTTTTATCTACCTTGAGTTGAATGCGGTTCCCCCAAAAGAATTATAATTTTTTTTGTAGTGGTAACTTGTCATATTAATAATTATTTTAAGGCAAAGTAAATTGTAGAATAGTATTATGTGTTCAATAATCGGATACAAAGGCAATGATCATGCTTCTTCTGTACTAATTGAAGGTCTTAAAAAAATGGAGTACAGAGGATACGATAGTGTGGGTATTACGACTATTAAATCCGGAAAACTGTTGACACGAAAGGGAGTAGGTAAAGTTGCGGAAGTCAATAAATCCCTGAGGCTTGATGAGTTACCTGGTAAGTTAGGCATAGGGCACACAAGATGGGCAACGCACGGAGGCATCGTTGATCATAATGCACATCCTCACCTTGCATGTAATTCCACAATTGCTGTAGTGCACAACGGTATAATAGAAAATTATGATGAGCTGAAAGAAGAACTCAAAAGATCAGGTCATAAGTTCAAGAGTGAAACTGATAGTGAAGTAATTGCTCATCTCTTGGAGGAATATTTTGAGATCACCAGAGATATCCGATTATCTATGATATTTACATGCAAGCGACTAGTGGGTTCTTTTGCATTTGTTGCTGTGTTTAACTCGTCTACCTTATGTGGCGCAAGATATGATGAACCACTGATAGTGGGAGTTGGTAACGATGACTATTTTCTTTCTAGTGATATTCTAGGATTCTTGAATCACACCGATAAGGCAATATTTTTGGATAATCGCGATATAGTCGTAATTAACGATAGTGACATTTCCTTTTTCAATTTCGATGGAGACAGAATTTCAAGAAAGATAACACAGGTTGCTTGGGAGTTGGGGGACGCTGATAAAGGAAAGTATTCTCATTACACATTGAAAGAAATTCACGAGCAGCAACAAACCATAGTAAAGAGCTTGGAGCAAGACAAGAAAAATTTAGAAAAATTTTGCAATATTATTGCAGAGGCCAAAAATATCTTTATTACCGGCAGTGGAACAAGTTACCATTCTGCATTACTCGCAAAGCAAATCTTTTCGAAATCAAAGATTCATGTTGAAACAATCATGTCAAGCGAATTCCAGTATTCATCTGATATGTTGGACGAAAATTCAGTTTTATTGGCGATTTCCCAGAGTGGAGAAACCGCAGATGTAATGGAATCTGTAAAAGCGGCCAAGGACATGGGCGCCAAAGTGCTATCGATAGTTAATATCCCTACCTCCTCGCTTGCAAGACTGAGTGATTCTTATCTTGAAGTAAACTGCGGTCCTGAAATAGGAGTTGCGGCAACCAAGAGTTTTACAAGTCAAATTGCTTTATTGTATTATGTTGCAGACATAATTGGTCGGAAATCAAACGGCATATCTGACAGTAAAGAGATTTTGACCAAGTCTGTTAGTGAGGTTCTTGAATTAGATTCACAGATTGAAAGGGTCGCAAATCAGATAAAAGATTCAAAGGATGTATACATACTGGGCCGATCTTTTCATTTTCCTGTCAGCCTGGAAGGAGCATTAAAAATCAAGGAGCTGTCTTACATACATGCCGAAGGTATGGCTGCAGGAGAATTAAAGCATGGACCTTTAGCACTTATAGATAATAACAGCATTGTCATAGTCATACATCCCAATGATTCTACTTATAGCGACACTCTATCAAACATTCATACTATAAAATCAAGAGGTGCAAAAATTGTTGGAATATCAAACAAGAGGAACGATGTGTATGACTATCAAATTATCATCCCCACGATAAGTGAGTTTCTATATCCTCTAATCGAAGTTATTCCACTACAGCTTTTGGCTTACTATCTTTCAATATGCAACAATGCAAATCCCGATTATCCGCGTAACCTTGCAAAATCTGTCACTGTAAAATAATCAGGTCCTATAATCCACTGTGAAATCAAATACTTTCAGACCATAAGTTTTTCAATATTTCTTTCATACTCTTTTTCAATATTTCTCA
>JALYLJ010000209.1 GCA_030774295.1 Thermoproteota archaeon | reverse complement strand
CAATCGCACAGAAATTAGGAAAATCAGCACATTAAATGATGTAGATTCATATTGTGAACAAGATACCGTTTATCGGCAGTCTCAAAGTGTTAAAGGGGGATGGGCATGTTTTATAAACAGAACTTATTTTGTAGCTCTAATTGTATACATGGATGACAATAATATTCCACAGATCTTTCTACAGGTTTTCAATTCTAATAGTCACCGACTAGCGTTCATTTTATATTTATGCACCAAACTAATTAAGTTGCTATCTTAAAAAAGAACAGTCTGACAAAAGAAGTAATGGTTTGGTAGATAAAGCCAAATTTACAAGTATTGATCTATATGACTAGTGATTTTTAGAAATTCAAGAATAATAAATATGCAATATTATTAATACATCCTAAATTGTCATACATACGTTGTTTAGATATCGAGTATCCATTAATATTGGTTGATGTTAAACTATAAAGGTACAAAACGCGCATGAGAAATGAGTGCAACACAAGATCTAAAAGAAGACCATATAATTGTTAGGAGACTGGGTTCGATTGCTCAGAAATGTTCTAATAGACTTTCTGCTAACGAACCTATCCCGCTCGAGGACATCAAAATAATTTCCGTAATTATCGAAGAATTCGTAGACAGCTTTCATCATGGTAAAGAGGAAAAAGTGTATTTCCCAGAAACAGAAGATAGAGATAATTTTGCTGAAGATATCCGCAAATTTCTTATTGAACATGAACTTGGAAGGAGGATTGCCAGAATGTTAAGCCGACATTTGGATTCATGGCAAAAAGGCACAGACTCAAGAGAACCAGTTGCAAGATTTCTCAAATCATACGCTGTTTTTATAGCAGATCATACTGGAAAGGAAGACAAATTCTTTGATTTGGTCGAGGAGAACGGTATACTATCTAAAGAAGAGAATGCGATGTTGATTCAACATTATGAAAGCTGTCACAAGCAAATTGGGGGCAAGATCAGAATTGAGCAAATGATAAAATTAATAGATTATTTGGAAAATAGAGACTGGATGAAATAATCACTTCTCTAATATTCCAAATTAATTGTCTAGCCTCAGTATCAAGCAAAAGCAAATGCAAATACTCCTCTTAACCCTGAGTAAGTACAAGATACTATAATGTTAGGAAAAGAAATAAGTCAGCTTAGTCTGTCATTCAGAGAGTTATCGAGATTTAAGACGTATGAAAATTTGATTATTGAGATATCACTACCCATGTCATTCACTTGTAGATTATGGATCCATTTCATAGTCAATTGGTGAGTCGAATCTTATCCCGATTCATTAGATCAATTAGATTCCTCAATCTGGAAATCAACTGCCGATGAATGGGAACAATGTCGTATTGCTATACCTCGTTCATGCACAGAAGAATTTCATCAATTCACATCGATAATCAAAAACTTTAACAATATGTTTAGTTGAAAATAAAGAAGTGATTGGCAGAACCGAAACATATTCTAACATGCTCCATTGTTATAGTCTTGGTTATTTTATTGGGCATTCATTGTTCTACTTCCAAAGTCCATGCCCGCTCAGAATGGGAAACACGAGCAGAGGCGCAGTATGAATTTGCTAAATTTGTTGAAAAATTGCGGAAGGAAATAGAACTCAAAGATCCACAAGCATTCACTGATTATAAGAAAGTAATTGTTCAGTTATTGCCTGAATTTAGGCAAATTATTGACCGTTTAGATCCATTGGTGAAAATAGAATTTTGTAAGTTAGCAAGTACCTCATCAGTATTCCAGTAGATTGTGAATTGCTGGATCAATCGTTGCCACTTCCTACTTCACAAGCTAACGCTATAAGAAATTCTTCAGATCCGTGTTCTGCTCTTCAGACTGACACATACTTGACTGTATTAGAAATCAATACTCTGCAAATTCAATGCGACAAGAAATCCAACGCTAGGAATTCAGAAAATCAGACAGGAGAAGAAATATCGGATGAAACGAGTACAGCACGAGCAAAAGAAAGGTTGAATGTAGGTTGTGATACTCTACTATTACTCTCAAATGAAACTCAAAATATATTGAAGAATATGAATAAAGATATTGCATCATGTTACACTAAGGACTCTAAGAGAAATTAATTTTACTTCGATGAGAAAACCATGAAAATCGTAGGTCCAGGCTGCGTTATATAAGGCGCAGAATTGAAACTGAAAGAAGATCCAGAAAATGAGGACTAGACTAAGTGATCTGCTCTAATATCCACTCTCTAAATTTTGCAATGGCAAATTCTTCAGATTGCTTAAGGAATTTAGGATCTTTTAGATTCCATTGACTTTCAGGAAGACCATCAAAAAACTCTTGCATACACAAGGTAAATCTAAGACGTAAATTTCTTGGGTTCTCAGTTATACTATAACGATGTAGAATGTTAGCAATTTGTCCAAATACAGAATTATAGTCTCTCTTAAATGGCTCTATTTCGAAAGCCACATACAACATTGAAGTTATTGAATCCAAGTCTTGCTTGATAGTGATCAACGTATATAATTAACATAGAGTAGTTTTTTACGATTTATGTCAAATAGTGACGCCACCTTTGGGTAATCAGGAGGACATTGCATTTCTGCTTCTAGTTCGAGAATGCAACCCAAGGCCAATAATGCAATTTAGCACAATCATTTTAAAATTGAACTTGAGTTGAATACAAATTCATTATTCTCCTGCATATGTAAGACAATATTCAAGTTCAAATAATTGCTTCCGCCAAAATAAGAAACAGTTCATAGAGATTAATGATCGCAGATTTAATTTTGAATTTAAACCTGGATAGCAGATAACTTAAACTATAAGACATAGTGAATAATGTCAGCAAATATGCAAAGTATAATACAAGATCAAGGAAAACATCCTGTAGATAACACCTTATTCATGCTTTGCATATATCCTAAGTTCCATATATGCAAATTTTACTCAAATAGTGACCCAATTGTTAGATGAGCTTGTCAAAGACCGAGTAGACGCCAAGAAGCCTCGCGAAGAGGGATTATCTTATACTATTGATAAACTTCGAGCGTTTGACAGAGAAAACTTCGAGATCATAGCACCTATGATTGACGTGGTTAAGATTTA
>JALYLJ010000208.1 GCA_030774295.1 Thermoproteota archaeon | reverse complement strand
TTCCAATTTTGAACTATCCAAGACCAGTTCCGAATATAACCTCCATTTTGATATTCCTTGAATTGTTACTACATATGAGCAAAATGCGCAAATACTCATTTATTTTAGTGATCGCTTAATTTATTATAACTACTTTCAATTGATCTTTCATATAATTAGAAGAGTCTTAATGAATTAATTGCTAAAAATTCGTGATCACTAAAATTAACGCACAGACAGAATCACCCGATTTAGTGCTATACTATCAATTGGGATTGGCTTCAGTAACCAATACCTTGACAATTCTGCATTTACAAATGAATGAGATCAGATTCGGGAAGGAATTTATGGACCTCGAAAAGTCGTATTTTAATCGACTTAAATTTTAAACGTAACACAATTATACAACTCTTTCGAGTATCTGTCATGAAAACATTATCATGCCGCGAAGCGGGATTCGACTGTGACTACGTAGTCAAAGGAGAGACAGAGGAAGAGATATTCAAAAATGGTGCAGAACACGCCACGAAGGATCATGGTATGAAACCAGAAGATATAACTCCGCAATTCAAGGAGAAACTGAGAGGTCTAATTCGTAATTCTTAGCAGTTTATTCTTTTTAATTATTTTCTAAAATTAGCATTGCACAGATCTCGAATCGATTCCAAATTGCTAGAATTTGGTCCACTAAATGTCTTATAAAACTAGCATGACAATAGTCAGATTGAAAAACTGCGTCATTTGGACTGAATCCTGAATATGTGAAAGAGTATTTGTAATGAAGATCATCCTGGAAAACATTTCTACGCTTTAGATGAGTCGGCAGAGGAACATCCTGCGTTGTTACTCAATGTGGAAAATAAACGTATAGAGATAGACAGTTTAATAGCAATTGTACGGATCAAAGGGTTTTGGAAGTTTATTATCGAAACTTATATTTGAAATTGAAACATGGATATCCTTCGGGTGGAGATAAATCCCTTAACTTCTGGCATTACATTAGGTTCAAAGAAATGAGTAAATAAATGTCTCTCCAATGTGGTGTACAAGGTTTAGATGAAGGGATCAACTTCAATTCACAACTTTTGATTCGTTGTCCAATGTCACTGCGTCTCTCATCAATTAGACAAAATGGATGACCGTGTCAGTTTCATCGTTTAATACGAAAGAGATTCAGTCTCATGGATCTTATGGTCAGTAAATATTGCAACTGGGGCATCGCATTTATCACATCGCCATGAAAATAATCTAATCTCTCTGTCAGAAGTGGAGAAGCTGTCTTTAATTTCCCATGATCGATTCTTTGGATTGTATGAAGGTGGTCTATAACACATTCTGTGTTTACAACGACGCATGCTGACAACCATCTGGTGTGCTATGATAAATAATCTTTGTTACTTTATAGAGTAAGAACAACCAGGTGCACTTAAAGAATGTATAGTAAATTAATCACTAAAGAATTTGAAAGGAGATATAATTAAAGCATGGTGGACCGAAGTTGCACCATCGTCAGGTCCAATTTTCTCTGGTCACCAAGAAGTTTCTTCAACCTATCTATTAGGAATTGATGAGTAACTTACTTTTTATCACAAGAGTACAACCACACTCAGTCAGTCGACCAGTCGATAAGTACTTGCTAATACGTCCAATCGAGCCGACTATCTTTAGATGGTTGCAGCCATGTTGTTATTGTGTGTTTGAGGAGTTAACAGACGTATTTGCACTTAGAATCACTACAGCTGCGAATGAGTTAATAAAATGTGAGGCATACGAGGACTCTAGGAAGGGGGACACCACTTTTTCAATTAATTTATATTTTCACGATGCCCATCATTACCGTCACATCGTCATTCCAATCTTCGTATTCATCCAAATCGGCCCAATTTTAAATCCATCATCCTTCATAAATGGCGCCAAAAGCTGCAAATTTTTATTCCGAGTATTTCCAATACTCTATTTCTCTCCCACAATTGTCACACACATATTTTTCACACAACACTGGCTTATCGTAAGTGGTGTCATCCTGAACTATCTGTTCCAAGTAAAACTTATCCGAAGAACACTTTCTACATTGTTGTCCAGAGGGTAAATTCAGTCCCAGTCTTCTCTCTTCGCCAACAGTGATAAAATATGATACATTCATGTCAATCAAATCAAGTTGGATAGAGCTAGGAATAGTCATATTATTCAAAGCAGCCACCAATGGAACTATAATGAGGAGGTTCCACTTGAAATCAATATCGGGCATTTGTAGTATAACGAAAGTATTACTTATAAGAATATCTTATCTTTTTCAAAGGTTTCTGAAAGGTTCCACACGTTACATTAGTAGTAAAGTCCCGGATTTCGTAATACCTATTCTGTGAAAAGGACAGCTTCATATCATATCGTCTTTTTGGATCTAGATTAGTTATTAAAAATTAAGCAAAAAATAACAGATTTATTGAATGCGACTAATCCTGATATTTAGTAAGAGATGTTTTTATTCATATATTGTATATCTTGGGATATTAGTACCTAATCTACTACTATGCCGGATCAATTGGTAATCGTTTCCATTCTACTATGAAAGTTATAGGATTTATTCAGATCAATTAGACGATCGTTTCTAGCCATTTTCTATACCCTCATTGGTGACTTCAAATCCATATGCAAATGGACTATCAATCCCAAGTGACTGAATGATCCGAGAGAAAATTAACTTTTGGAAAATCAAAGAACTAACTGAGGGTATTTTTCAATTTTTCTTCACCTCCGTCACCTCTTGTGCCCCGTCACCTCGTCTTCTTTTGGTCTCTCTCAGATACATCATTTCCCACGATCCATCCAATTCTCTATCTATGAATTGCGGAATAGAAACCCCTACCA
>JALYLJ010000207.1 GCA_030774295.1 Thermoproteota archaeon | reverse complement strand
GTTTAACTGTTTGGGCAGTGCCATCGGGTGAGCTATCATCAACTACCAGCACATGGAAATGCTGTTGCAGATCAAATACGGCTTGCAGAATATTAGCGATATTCTCCTTCTCATTATAAGTAGGTATAACTATAAGTTTCTCCACGTTTGTTATTGATTGCTCAAACGAATTTACGAAAATACATACCGAAAATGCTGGGGATTAATTCTTCTTTAACAGGGTACGGGTGTAAATCTCAGTAAGCTTTTGTTTGGTGTGCATCGGGAAATCTCCTTTCATCATCCAATCATAATATTGTGGTTCAGCTTTTAAAACATCGGCCACAGGCTTGCCTTTATATTTACCAAAGTTAAAAATTTCTATACCATTGTCCATCGCAAAACGCCTGGCAAAGTCAACAATGCAATCTTCACCCACTATTTTTAAAATTGAGTCTATAGACCGACCCAGGTTGGGGTACCGTTCTAACTGAGCTATCAAAATATCAGCAGTTGCCGTTACATCGGCTTCTGCACTATGTGCATTTGCCAGTTCTTTATTACAATAAAATTTGTAGGCAGCATGTAAGGTACGCTGCTCCATCTGGTGAAATATTTTTTGCACATCGAGCAATCGCCGGCCCTTCATATCAAACTCTACATCTACTCTTAAAAATTCTTCAACCAACAACGGAATATCAAATCGATTTGAATTATAACCGGCCAGGTCACAGCCATCCAAAATTTGTTTTAGCTCATGCGCCAATTGCTTAAATGTTGGAGCATCCTTTACCATTTCATCAGTAATACCATGCATATCACTCGAAGTTTTTGGTATTGGCATGCCCGGATTAATGAGCTTGCGTTTTATTACCCTTGTACTATCAGGTAAAATTTTTACGATGGCAATTTCTACAATTCTATCGGTGCCAAGATTAATGCCGGTAGTTTCCAGATCAATAAATGCGAGGGGTTTGTTCAGTTGCAACATTGGGTTCAGTAAATTTCTGCTAATTGGTAACAGTAAAGATAAGTGTTTGCAAAAGTTTATGAAATGAAATTTATCTGGGGTTAAATTATTTGCTGGAACTTATATTTCCGTTCAGGGCTTGCCGCAGGGCTGGTATTCTGTGATTCGGTCAGACCGGAACTGCAGCCGTTAATTAATTTGCAGATGAAGATATGTAGTATTGATGAGTTGTGAAATGTTAGCCGGAATAAAAGCTGATAACGAATCCAGACGAGGATATATCCGTCAACTAGCCATGGAGCAAGCCGCTTGTTGTGCGTTCATATTTATTGTCGCATTAACCAGTTCCGCCAATCGTCAGCGACTTTGTCCCAATTAAAAACGTCATAGTTAATTTCGCCATTAGCTTTTATTGGAAAATAATTATGCTCTGTTCCAATATAAGCTTTAAAAGTAAAGTTATTTCTATGTTGACGAATCATTTCTACTCTTAAATAATCGTTGAAAGGCGCAGTCCAATCTTTTGTACCATAGCAAACTAAAATAGGTATTTTTAATTGCTCTAAATTTTTAAAAATAGGGGGGATTGAAAAAACATAGGTTGCTTTATTGGTATCGCCTTGTATGCCATCCATATTTGTTGAGTCAGCAATAACATTCTTCCACATTTCGAATTGTTGTTCACCAAATCTTGTCGAGTCAGTATCAGTTTCTCCTCGACGGCTTTGACCAATTATGGACATAATACGTCCAAATGGATTCCCATTTGCATATATTAAATGTGTTACTTTTTTATTTTCAAATGCAAGCTTTGCTGCGATTGTACTTCCTTCCGAATGTCCGCATACGATTAACTTATTTTTTGAAATCCAATTTTGCTTTTGTAAAAATTCAATAACCTCTATATCTCTGTTTACATAATAATCAAGAACGTTTCTTTGCGTATATTTTTTGGGAAATTTACCTGTACTATCAATGTAGGTAAAGTTTGGTCCCAATAATTTCTCCTCACTAATCAGAGGGATATAAGGTTTACCAATAATGGCTAAATGATAATCATTAGATAAGCTGTCTGTATTAAAAACGAATACATTATATATTCCTTGTTTACCTTTTTGGTCATATTTAATTATTAATGGGGTTGGCAAACTGCCTTGACAGAAGAGAAGCAAAGGTTTTGGCTTTTCTTCTTCACCTTTTTTAGATTTAATTAAAATGTCAACTGTGTCACCTTTGTAAATAGTTTGAAGATGTCTAAAGTCATCAACATCAGGTCTTTTATTTTGTCCAAATAATATACCCGTCAAAAACATGAATGATATGAGTATGAGATTCTTCATAATATGACGCACAACTTTGCACATTATCACCCTCACTGTCTACAATAA
>JALYLJ010000206.1 GCA_030774295.1 Thermoproteota archaeon | reverse complement strand
TAACTGCGGTAAGTAGCCAGGTTGGATTTCCACCGTCAAACTTGATTGATAATAATCTCAACACTATTTGGTCTAATTACGGTATAGGCTCATCGATACAAATCGATTTAGGTTCTAGCAAGCGCATTTGCAACTTGGATATTGCTTGGTACAAAGGAAATGAACGTCAAAATAACTTTGTGATATCTACTTCTCAAGATGGAAAATCGTTCAAGAACGTGTTATCTGCTGCAAGTAGTGGAAAGTCAGTATCGTATGAAAAATATGTATTTTCGGATAACCTAGCAAGATACATAAAGATTACTGGCAATGGTAACACACAAAATAATTATGCCAGTATTGCTGAGATTAGAGCACAAGTACCAGCCTCGAGTCAACCACAAGTTGAATGCGTTGACGGTAATATTCAAAATGCGAAAACTTCTGGTAGCCAGACAGGTTTTCCTGGTACTAATGTTCTTGATGATAATCTGGATACCAGATGGTCCAATATCGGTGTGGGTTCATGGGTACAAGTTGATTTAGGATCTAGTAACAAAATCTGTGACATCAACATTGCGTGGTTTAAGGGAAATGAGAGACAGAATAATTTTGTTATATCTACTTCCACTGATGGGATAAAGTTCTCAAATGTATTTAGCGGTAAGAGCAGTGGGACAACTCTAAATCCCGAAAAATATAACATTGTTGATACTAATGCAAGGTACATAAGGATAATCGTTAATGGAAACACTCAGAATAGCTATGCCAGTATAACAGAAATAACTGTAAGGGTGGAATCAATTTCAACTCCAGTCTCATCAAACTATTATATAGGTGCAGCGGGAGATTGGGGTTCTGCTCGAAATGAGAATTGGGAAGACACCGTAGGTCTAATGGTTGATAATAAAGTAAATCTAGCGCTTGGACTTGGGGATTATTCTTACGGTACTGTGGGTGACTTTATACCGGTTGTTGATGATCTAAAAGCTGTAGGCATTCCGTTTAAAGGTGTACAGGGAAATCATGACACCAGCACTTATTCTAACCTGTTTGGTCAGCCTTCTATGCTATTTGCGTTCGACGCAGGTCAGGCAAGAATCATATTACTAAACACAGAGGATTCGGAATCATCCAATGCAATGTTCTTGGAAAACGAACTAAAAACAACAAAACAACCATGGAAGATAGTGGCAATGCACAAGCCGCTATACACTAGTCCCTCAAATCATCCAGAAGAAAAGGATTTGGCAAATAAATTACAACCACTATTTGATCAGTATAAAGTAGATTTAGTTATTTATGGTCATAATCACAACTATGAACGCATAAAGTTTCCCGATAAACCAACCGTTTTCATTCAGGCCGGTACGGGAGGAGAATCACACTACGATATTAGGAGCGAGAGAAGTGGAGGCGGTGTACAATATCAAGATGACAATAATTTTGGAATTGCTAAATTAACAGTAAATAGCAATACCTTATCAGGTCAGTTCATCTCCCATAGCGGGAAGATATTGGATAGTTTTACCATAACAAAATAGCAGTGTTGCACTATTATTTTTTCAATATTGCAATATGAATTAGAACTAATCTGAAATTTAACATCAATTAGTAACGAATATTTCTATTTGAGAAATGATCATTAGCTGACAGAATCTAAAGCATTGTTAAGATTAAATAAACTTAATATATTGTTACGTAACTCTCTCGACCTACAGTTAAAATGCTGATAATCTTTGATGTAGAAGGCGTTCTTCTCAATGCAGAGTATCTGCCCGTTCTTGCGCAAAAACTTGGTCCTGTCAAAGAAAAAGAAATTTGGGATATTACAAAGCAAGGAATTAGGGGAGAAATAGACTGGGAAGAAGGACTCAAAAAACGAGTTAACGCTTTAAGAGGAACTCCATTTGAAGACGCCAAGTACATTGCAGAGAATCTGGAAATAATGCCTGGTGCAAGAAAGCTCTGCTATGCACTAAAAAAGGCCGGCTGGAAAATGATAGCAATCTCAGGGGGCTTTACTATAATCACAGATAAACTCCAAGATGAATTGCATCTGGATAGAATTTTTTCAAATGAGTTGATTTTCAGAAACGGAAAGCTAGATGGCGTTAAAATTAATGTAAGTTCAGATAAATCACTGGGAGTAAAATCGACAATAAAAGAATGGGGAATAAAAAAGGAGGATATTGTCGTAGTCGTAGATGGAGCAAATGATCTAAAACTATTTGACATAGCTGGCTATACAGTAGGTTTCTGTCCAGTTGACATCGTTAAACAGAGAGCGGACACTACAATCGAAATAAGAGATTTGTCAATTCTGTTGAGTCTTTTGGGAAAGAAATTTGGTAAGACAATAGAGACGCAGCTATGAAATCTTTTATTCATAAATCAATAGTTCATTATGCATGAATTAAATAATGTAGAGATCATCTCAATTCTGATTAACGATGATATACGTGAAGGAGATGATATAGGCAATCTTATATTAAAGTCTATTAAGGAAAAACAAGAGTCTTTAAAAGAGAACGATGTGATTGTTATAACACATAAGATAGTATCAAAATCAGAAGGTAGAACAATAGATTTAACAAAGATAAATCCTTCTGAAGAATCAAAAAAAATTTCTTCTCGCACTGGAAAGGATCCCAAGCTCGTAGAACTCATCATTTCGCAATCCAATGAAATAATCAAAATACAGCGAGATATCATTATCACTGAAACAAAACATGGGTTTGTTTGTGCTAATTCAGGAATTGATACCAGTAATGTGGGAAAGTCCAATCATGTTGTACTGTTACCTGTCGACCCAGATAAATCGGCTAGAGCGATTAGAACTTACATAAAGTCCAGAACCAAGACAAATGTAGCTGTAATTATTTCCGATACTTTTGGCAGGCCCTTTAGGAAAGGCCAGGTTAACGTAGCGATTGGAGTAGCAGGCATTGATCCGATCAAGAGTTACATAGGAGAATCTGATATGTATGGGAATATTCTCAGGGTTACTGAAATAGCAATTGCTGATGAAATAGCGTCAGCCGCTGAACTTATCATGGGAAAATCTTTACGTGTCCCTGTAACAATAGTCCGGGGTTACGATTTTTCATCCTATGATGCTTCCATATCGAAAGTTACTAGATCCAAAAAAGATGATTTATTCAGATAATCTCAATTCTTATCTTTGTGAAAATATATTAACACGATTCATTTGAAAACAAGTTTACAATATGAAATTTGGATATCTTATAAACATTTAATATAAACAGCACCTTGATTAATAGTGTTAAGAATGAATATGACGGTCGACAATGGTAATGAGGAATCTTTTGACAAAGTTATTGATGTTAGAGGATTATATTGTCCAGAGCCTGTTTTTAGGACTAAAATTGAAATTGAAAAATTAGGTATTGGAAGCAAACTCAAAATCATAGCTGATGACCCTGAAT